>JAPUKG010000298.1 GCA_027295775.1 Pseudomonadota bacterium | reverse complement strand
CGAGCATGATCTGGCGGGCGGCCGCCACTCCCGAGGTGAGCTGGGCCGAGATCGATTCGTTCCAGAGCTGGCTCCTCTTCCTGGGCAGGGACGGGTACTGGGTGGGGCCGGATCAGCACTGGCCCTTCGCGGCCTTCTTCTCGGTTCCGGCCAGCGCCGTCGGCCTGAGCTTTCCCTGGCTGGTGGTGGTGGTGATCGCCTGCGGGTGGGGCCTGCGCATCGCAAATCGCGCGAGCCGCACGGCGGCCGCTGTCGAGACCGCCCTCTTCATCGCGTTCCCCGTCCTGGTCCTGTCGAGTACGCGCTACTTCCCTTCGCCCTTCATCGCCGAGGCTCAGGCCGCCTTCTTCTTCCCCATCTGGCCGATCCTCGGCGTGTGGGGTGCAGAGGCAATCGCCGGACTGGCCGGGGGGGGCGGCGCGGCTGGGACTGGGGCTGAGACTGACTCCCGCACGCGCGCAGCTCGTGGCGGCGACGGCGACCGCGGGGCTGGCCCTCCTCCTGCTGACCACGGGCTGGCAATGGACGCGGTCTTCCGATCTGGCCGAGCACTACGTCGACGCGGTCGGCGCCTCCGCTCCACGTGGGGCGATCGTGGTGAGCGAGTTCGACAACCAGACGTTCCCGCTGCAGTACGCCCAGAACCTCCGCGGGTTCCGTCCGGACCTGACCGTGGTCGACCCCTATTCGCAGCACGGGCTCGGCACAGTGAAGGGACTCTGGAAGCGGAAGGGCTTCGGGCTGACCGAGGAAAAGCTCGACCTGCTCCGCCGGCGCTTCCCCGAGCGCCCGCTCTTCTACACCGACCGCTTCTGGCAACCGCCTCGCGGCTGGGCGGCGGAGCCGTGGGGTGTCCTCAGCCGGGTGCGACCGGTCCGCAGACACGGAGCCGATCCGGGAGCGCGACCGAGTCTCGTCGATCACCCGTTCGTCGAGCGGACCACCAGCGAGCGCGAAATCTCGGGGCGGCACCAGGACTGGACGGTGGCGATGTACGGGGTCGACGGCTTCCTCGTGTACCTGCGAGAGAACGACGGTGCGCTCACGACCACCCAGGCCCGGCAGCTGCTGCACGACGCCTCGGTGAGGCTCGAATACCAGGAGGCGTTCGCCCGCTACCTCGAGCGCACCCAGCCCGACGCCGATTGGCCCTTCGTGCACGAGGCCATCGCCCGCTCGGCGGGCCACACCCTCGAGCAGCACCAGACCGCCCAGCGGATCCTGCGCCAGCTCCTCCGCGAGAGCCAAGAGGCGGAGATCCGGAGGCGCCCGGCCGACCCGGGAGAGCCGCCGCTCGGTTGACTGCACCGAGCGCGCGCGTTAGTGAACGAATCATGGGGGGTCCCGAACTTCCGGGGCGGCTCTCGCGCTTCTCGCGCGGATGGCGGGAGCTCGGGAAGCCCCGGCGGACCGGCGCCGGATCCGAGTCCGGGTCCGACGTCGACACCGCGAGGGCGGTCTCGCGGCTGGCGGAGCTGGGCGAGGAGGTCCGTCGGATCGACCGCCTAGCCGCCCTCGGCGATCTGTTGGCGGAGATCGTGCACGAGGTGCGCAACCCGCTGGTCTCGATCAAGACCTTCCTGCAGCTCCTGCCGGAGCGGGCCGACGATCCGGAGTTCACCGAGGAGTTCCGCTCGGTCGTGATGGAGGAGGTCGGGCGCATGGAGCGGCTGCTGGACTCGCTGGTCCAGCACGCGCGGCCCGCTTCCGACGCGTCGGCGCGGCCGTGTGCCCAGCCCCGGGTCACCCTCGACTCGGTAGTCGGACTGCTCCGCCACCGGGCGCTCGACCGGAGCGTGCAGCTCGCGGCCGAGGGCGATCCCGTGCTGCCGGCCGTCGCGCTGGACGAGGACTCGCTGCGGCAGGTGCTGATCAACCTGGCGCTGAACGCGATCGAGGCGACACCGCCCGGCGGCGCGGTGCGAATGGGCGGCGTCGGCCGCGCGGACCGGGTGGCGCTCTGGATCGACGACGAGGGGACGGGCGTGCCACCCGAGCACCGCGAGCGGGTCTTCGAGCCCTTCTTCTCCACGCGCGCGGACCGGCCGGGCGGCCTCGGCCTCGCCATCAGCCAGCGGATCGTGAGCGACGCCGGCGGGCGGATCGCCGTCGAGGACGCGCCGGGCGGCGGCGCACGCTTCCAC
Organism: Pseudomonadota bacterium; assembly: GCA_027295775.1. Classification (GTDB taxonomy): domain Bacteria; phylum Myxococcota_A; class UBA9160; order UBA9160; family UBA4427; genus JAPUKG01. Next base: position 9,057 of record JAPUKG010000298.1, on the reverse strand, counting down.
TTCCGTCTTCCCCGCGCACCCTCGCCGAGCTAGCGAGCGAGCCAGCCGGCCGCCGCCTGGTGGAGAGTGGTGAGGCCGCTCATGAAGAAGTGGTCGCTCCCGGGGATCGCCACGAGCTGCGCGCGCGGCAGGTCGACCGCCAGGGACTCGAGGGCGTCGGCCGGCGCGATCGGGTCCGCCTCGCCGGCGACGATCAGGATGTCGCCCGGGAAGGCGCAGAGTGCGTCCGCGTCGAGGATCGACGGCGGCGGTGCCACCAGCAGCAGGCGCCGAACGCGCACCCGCCCCTGGCTCGCGCGCAGCACCGCGGCCGCACCGAAGGAGTAGCCACAGGCGACCAGCGGCTCCTCGAGGCTCTCCTCCATGAAGGCCAGGGCCGATCGAACATCCCCGTCGGCCACCGCGAAGTTGCCCGACGACTCGCCGGCGCTGGCCCCGACGCCGCGCCAGTTGAAGCGCAGCGACGTCAGGCCGGCGGCGGCGCAGGCGTGGGCGAGCTCCGTCACCACGGGCGAGTCCATGCTGCCGCCGTACAGGGGATGGGGCGGCGCGATGACCGCGCCAGCCAGGGCCGGCTCGGGTCCCGGGGTGAACAGGCCCTCGAGCGCCAGACCTGCCTCCCCGTCGGTCCCGAGCAGGGCGATCGTCGCCGATCGCTCGAATGCTCTCATCGGCCCGATGCTACCCTGCGCGCCCCATGGGCGAGCGGCGAACCAGCTACCGCGGGTCGTTCCTCGAGGTCGTGACCGAGGACGTGGAGCTGCCCAACGGCACCCGGGTCGAGCTCGATCTCGTTGTTCATCCCGGCGCGTCGGCGGTGGTGCCCTTCGTCTCCGACGACGAGGTGTTGTTGATCCGGCAGTACCGCTTCGCGGCCGGCGGCCACCTGTACGAAGTACCCGCCGGCAAGCTCGACCCGGGAGAGGCGCCCGAAGCGTGCGCGGCGCGGGAGCTGGAGGAGGAGGCCGGACGCCGGGCGGGACGCCTCGTGCGGCTCGGCGCCCTCTGGCCCAGCCCGGGCTTCACCGACGAGCGGATCCACCTGTTCGCGGCCTTCGATCTCGAGGTGGTGGAGCAGCGCCTCGAGCCGGACGAGGTGATCGAGATCGTGCCGACGGCGCTGGACCGCGCCCTCGAGATGGTCTGGAACGGCGAGCTCTCCGACGCCAAGAGCGCCCTGGCCCTGATTCACGCTGCCCGCTACCTCGGGCGCCTGCAAGCGACGGGGGGAACGCCTCGCCGCAGGTCGATTTAACGCCTCGCATCATCTTATTGACGCGACGCGTCTAGCGCGCCCCAACGTTGACTGGGAGTTCTACCATGCGTAGCCTTCTCGGGCTTCGCGGGATCTCGCGCCCGTCCCGCCGGCGATTCCGGCCCCTAGGGCCACAAGGAGTCATGGCGACGTGCACGGACGCGGTAATCAAACGGGCTTCGGCCCCCCCGTCACGCCCCCGATCATCAAGAACCTGCTGATCGCCAATCTGGTGGTCTTCCTCGCCCAGTACGCGTCGCCCATGGTGTCTGCGCTGGGGGCGATCACGCCTGCCGCGGTCTGGGGGGAGCGCTTCCTGTGGCAGCCCTTCACATACATGTGGCTGCACAGCACCTACAGCATCTGGCACGTCGCGTTCAACATGATCGCACTCTGGATGTTCGGCTCGCCCCTGGCCCTGACCTGGGGCGACAAACGTTTCCTCCGCTACTACCTCGCGTGCGGCGTGGGTGCCGGAATCGTGATCGCAACGGTGCCCTACATGTTCGGGGGCGACACAGGCGTTCGCGTCGTGGGCGCCTCGGGCGCCGTGATGGGCGTCCTCCTGGCCTACTCGTTCAGCTGGCCGGACCGCACCATCATGCTGCTCTTCCCGCCGATCCCGCTGAAGGCGATCTACCTGATCCCGCTGATCTTCCTGATGGAGTTCACCACGGGCCCCGGCAACGTGAGCCACGCGGGACACCTGGGTGGAGTCCTGGTCGGCTGGATCTACCTGCTTCGCGAGGGACAGACGCCGGGCGTCCCCACCTTCGACTCTTTGAAGCTCAAGTGGCGTCGCCACCAGATGCGCCAGAAGCTGCGCGCGGTGCGCGACGACGAGGAGCGGAAGCGTCGCGACTGGCGCGACGACAACAACCGCTACCACTAGACAATGACGGCAGAGAGCGAGTTCCAGCTGAGCGACGACCTGGACGCCGAGATCCGGCGCGGCGGGGAGACACTCGCGGCGGCAGCGCGCGCGGTGGCACTGACCGGCGCCGGCCTTTCCGTCGAGAGCGGGATCCCGCCCTTCCGCGGACCGGGCGGGCTGTGGACGAAGTACGGTGAGCCGCCGCTCGACGGCTACCAGCGCTTCCTGCGCGACCCGGCCGAGGCATGGCGCGATCGACTGAACCCGAAGCAGAGCTGGGCAAGAGGACTGCGCGAGACCCTGGCCCAGGCGCGGCCCAACGCGGGCCACAAGGCGCTCGCCGAGCTGGAAGGGGCGGGCCTCTTGCACGCCCTCATCACCCAGAATATCGATGACCTGCACAGGCAGGCGGGCACCCGCAGCCTGCTCGAGATCCACGGCAACGCCAACCTGCTGCGCTGCATGGAGTGCGTCACCCGGTTCGATCCCGCCGACGTCGCTGTCGACCCGGAGGACCTCCCGCCGCGCTGCCCCGGCTGTGGCGGGATCGTGAAGGGCGATACCGTCCAGTTCGGCGAACCCATCCCGCCCGACGTCTTACGCGGCTGCTACGACGCGGTCGACGGCTGCGACTGCATGCTCGTGGTCGGCACGTCGGCCACCGTCTACCCCGCGGCCGAGTTCCCCCTGCTGGTTCTCCGGAGCGGGGGCACCGTCATCGAAATCAACCCCTACGAGAGTGAGCTCACCCCCCTCGCGACCCTGTCGCTGCGCGGACCGGGGGGCGCCCTCCTGGAGCGCCTCCTGCACTGGGCGGTCGCGTCCCGGCAAGGAGGTCGACTCGCAGAGTCGGCCGACGCGCAGCGAGCCCTGGGCGAGCGAAGGCGGGCCCCCGCTCGGGGAGAGAGGAGCGCGTCGTGAGAAACCGGTTCGAGTCCGACTCCGAGGACGAGCGCTACGGGGAACGCAGCGGTCTGGGCGGAATACTGCGCAGCCTGCTGGCGGGCATCCCCTGGAGCGATCGCGCCGAGACGGAAGAGCAGTTCGAGCTGGATGCCCCGGCCGGCGGGGTCAAGATCCACAACGCCAACGGCCGGACCCGCGTCCTGGGCGAAGACCGCGACAACATCGCCGTGCGCGCGGTGAAGCACGCCCGCGCCGAGTCCACCGAGGCGGCGGAGCGGCTGCTCGACGCGATTCGGGTGACGGCCACCGAGGCGGGCGAGAATCTCGAGCTCGACGTGGTGATTCCGCGCAAGTGGAACCGTCACGGGAACGTCCACCTCGAGGTGCGTCTGCCGCGCACGATACAGGTGGCGGTGATCGCCTCCAACGGGCGGCTGTGCCTCGAGGGCATGCGCAACTCGGTGCGCGCCCGCTCCAGCAACGGACCGGTGCACGTGGAGGACGTGGTGGGAGACCTGCAGGTCCACACGTCGAACGCCAAGATCGTGTGTCAGTGCACCTCCGGCCGCCTGATGGCGCGCTCGAGCAACGGCAAGATCGAGCTCCGCGATCACCGGGGCCCGGTGGACGCCTCGACCTCCAATGGCGTGATCAGCGCCTACCTGGCGGACGTCGGCGAGGGTGGCATCGTGCTGGCCACCAGCAACGGCCGGATCATCCTCACGCTACCGGAGAACGTGGATGCGGACATCGACATGCGCGTCGACAACGGCGTGATCCGCAACGACCGCGTACTCGCCTCCCAGACCCGCGAGAGCAACGGCCGCGTGCGCGGCACCCTCGGCCGCGGCGGATCCCTGATCAAGCTCCGCACCTCCAACGGAACCATCTCGCTTCGCTAGCGGGCGCTCCCGACTTTGCGGCGGAGCTCGATGCCGTCGTGCTGGAAGGTGACCGCCGAGGGCTCGATCTCGAGGACGACGAGGGGTCCCAGGGCGTCGCCCTTGCGCAGGCGAACGAGCTCGTCACCGCCTTCGATCTCGACGAGGGCGCTGCGGCGGTCCGGCCGGGGATGCCAGACGGTGCGGCGGATCTGGAAGTCCGGGACTGGCGCCCTATGGATGGTCGCAACCGGCTCGGGTACGGCCGTGGCCACGGCCGGCGGCGCGGGCGTCTCGCGCACGACGGGAGGCGCCTTCTCGCGAGGCGGCGGCGCGGCGGTGGGCTCCGGGCGAACGGCGGCGACGGCTCGCGGCGGCGGCGTCACGGGCGCGGGCGACGGCGCGTTCCTTCCGGACGCCGGCGGCGTTCGCTCGATTCGCGCCACCTCGGGCTCGGGCGGCGGGGCTGGGGTACGGGTCTCCGCGACGAGCGGCGGTGTCGGCGCCGAAGTCGGGGGCTGTGTCGGCCGGGTGATCTGGGAGCGCAGTCGCGTCGTGCTGCGCGGATCCCGGGTCTGGCGAGGGTCCCGGGTCTCCAGCGGAGCCGTCGGGAGACTCGGCACCGAGGCAAGCTCGGGCTCGGACCCGCCCCGGGGCCAGGCGTAGAAGCCCGCCGCGAACAGAAGCGACAGACCGACCCCCACCAGGAGGACACCCACCCAGGGCGGGCCGGCTCCCGCGGCTCGTGCCGGCCGCGGCGCCACGATCGCCTCCTCGAGGGCCACCGGGCTGCTTGCCTGCTTGTCCTCCTCCAGGCGACGGAGCGCCTTCAGGATGGTGCTCATCCGGACCCTTCCCGGGACACCAGGCGCGGCACGGAGTAGCTCTCGAGCAGATCGTAGAGGACCATCTTGGTGCGCGGGCCCACGCGCCCGTCGGGCGTGAGCCGGCGCCCGGACTGAAGCGCGATCACGCCGTTCAGGGTGGGCTCGTCGAAGCGACCGGACGGACGCCCGGCGTACAGGCCGAGCTCAGCCAGTGCGCCCTGGAGCCACACGACGGATTCGCCGCTGGCGTTGGGCTCGAGCACCGATGGAGTCGGCTCGAAGTCCCGCCACACGACGTAGGCCCGGCCGTCCCACTGGTGCTCCATCTCCGCCAGCGGAACCCGCAGGCCGCCCCGCTCGGTGGCTCCGTAGAAGGTGGCCAGGTCCCCTTCGAGGCGCAGGAGCGCGAGGACCCGGTCGCCGCCGCTCGCAGTGCGCAGCTTCACCAGCGCGGGATGGTTGAGGGAGCGCAAGGTGTCGAGGTACGCGTCTTCGATGGTGAGCACGGTGAGACCGTGCGCCGCCAGATCCGCGAGCGTCGCCGCCAGGGACTCGGGTGCCGCGTCGGACGCGCGCAGCTCGTAGGAGCCCAGCACGGTGTTCAACGCCTGGATGCGGGCTCGGTCGGGATCCTGCTGGTCCAGGATCTCGCCCAGGAAGAGGCCGGTCGCGCCGGAGCCGTGGGTGGACGAGACGGAGTCGCTCCTCTCGTCGGCCCGCAGGGGGGGCGCCTCTTCGGCCACCGCCGACGGTAGCGGTAACGGTGACGGGAGCTCGAGGGCCGGGGTGCGGGGCCACCGGGCCGACTCGACGCGCTGGCCGTCCTGCGCCGGGGCGGGACTCCGGATTGCCGGCGGCGCGCTCGCCACGTCGGGATCGGGGCGCAGCTGCTCGCGCAGCTCGTCGATGTAGAACCCGGCCAGGACGGAGCCGGCGACCAGCGCCGCGGTCAAGACCGCGCGCAGCGCAAGGCCGAGGCCCGGTCGCATGGACCAGCGGGACGCGTCGACGCGCGCCCAGCGACCGGCGTCGGGAAGCTCGGCGGCCGCCTTCTTCACCAGGCGGACCTCGATCCGCTGCGCCTGCTCTCCGTAGCCGGCCAGGAGCGCCCGGTCGCAGAGCACGTTCACCAGCCTCGGGATGCCGCCCGTTCGCCGGTGGATCTCGCGCAGCGCGCCCTCGCTGAACAGCTTGCGCGTGGCGTCGGCGGCGACGCGAAGGCGGTGCTCCACGTACTCGCCGGTCTCGGCGCGGGAGAGCGGCGTCAGGGTCCAGCGCACGCTGATGCGCTGGCGAAGCTGCCTCAGCCCCGGCGAGTTGATCTTGGTGTCGAGCTCGGGCTGACCCAGGAGCAGGATCTGGATCAGCTTGGACGACGCGGTCTCCAGGTTCGACAGCAGCCGGATCTGCTCGAGGGTGCCGGCCGACAGGTTCTGGGCCTCATCGACGATCAGCAGCGCCCGGCGCCCCTGCTGCTTCACGTCGAGCAGGAAGCCGTTCAGCTGCTCGGAGATCTCGCGGCGAGTGGTGCCCTCCGCCTCGAGCCCGAACTCGGCGACGATGGACTGGAGCAGCTCGCTAGCCGAGCGGCTGGGATTGAACAGGAAGGCGACCGCCGTGTCGGAGCCCAGACGCTCGAGCAGTGTGCGGCAGAGCGTGGTCTTGCCCGTGCCCACCTCGCCGGTGACGGCGATGAAGCCCTCGCCCTGGTCGATCCCGTAGAGCAGATGCGCGAGCGCCTCGCGGTGCGACTCGGCTAGGAAGAGGAAGCGGGGATCGGGCGTCAGCTTGAACGGCTTCTCGCGCAGCCCGTAGAACGCGGTATACATGCTGTCAGCGACCTACCAGTGAGTGTATCCCACTGATTCGCGGAGTGTTTCTCCGCTCTCGAGGCGTTCGGCGGACTCCGCGGGCGGCCGTGGAACGGAGGTCCCGGGCTTGAGCGTCTCTCCGGCAGTGGGCGTGGACATGGGCGCCACCCTGGCCAAGATCGCCATCCGCGAGAACGGCGGTGCCGACGTCCTTCGCTTCGAGCGGCTGCCAGCGTACGCGCGCGATCGGGTCGCGAGCCGGATCGAGGCGCTGCGCCCCGCGAGCATTGGACTCACGGGATGCGGCGCCGCCGAGCTCGCCGACCGTCTCTCTTGCGACACCGCCGCCGTCAACGAGTTCGCGGCCTGGGGCGCCGGGGCGAGCCGCCTGCTCCGGGACAACGGCCTGGACGACGGGGAGCGCTACCTGCTGGTCTCCCTCGGCACCGGCACCTCGGTCCTGCTGGTGGACGGGATGTCGGTGAATCGCACCGGCGGCACTGCCCTGGGCGGCGGGACGGTGGTGGGTCTGGGCGCGGCGCTGCTCGGCACCCGCGACTTTGCCGAGATCTCGGCGCTGGCAGAAAAGGGCGAGCGCGGGCGCGTGGACCTGCTGGTACGCGACATCTACCGGCCGGGCGGCATCGCGCTGATGGGCGACCTCACGGCCTCGGCATTCGGCAAGCTGGCGCGGCCCGAGAGCGGCGCGGCATCCCGCGAAGACCTGGCCGCGGCCATCATGGGCCTGGTCGGGGAGAACGTGGCGCTGGTCTGCGGCGGCTTGGCCGCCGCGGCTCAGGTGCGCCGGGTCGTGCTGGGCGGCAGCACGCTGCACGGCAATCCCGTGCTCACCGGCATCCTGACCACGGTGATCGGCCAGCTCGGCCGGCAAGCAACCCTCCTGCCCGAAGGCGAATTCGCCGGGGCGCTTGGAGGCCTCGAACTCGCCCGGGCGCGCTGAGCGGACCACGCCCCGCACATTCCCTCCGAACCCCCGGGAACCCGCTACGAAGGCCGGTCCCCGTCGCGAAGGGCCGGCTCGGTCGCACCCTCTTCCTCTGGCCGGCTCATGTTGCGCACCGCGCGCTGCGTGCGGGCGATCGCCGCGCGCTGGACACGGAGCTCCTCGGTCTGGGCCACCACCTGCCGCTCGAGCCGCTCCTTCGAGTCCACCACCTCGTCGAGGCGGGTCTCGAGGTTGGCCACGCGGCGCTCGAGCTCGCGCACCAGACGCATCACGTCGCCGGAGTCGCCGCTGGCGATGGGCGGAGCGGGGGAAACGGGGGCGCTGCTCTCGGTGGCGGTGGTGACCGGGTCCATGCTCACTCCTTCGGATGCAGAATCGTCGAATAGGGTGGGCGACTCGTCGGATGCGGCGGAGGGCGCCTCGCCCTCCGCGAACGGATTGGGCGGGGCGTCCTGGTCCTCGAAGAAGCCGCTCTCGTCCTCGTCTCCGCCGCGCCGTCGGCGCATCCACAGGAACGCGACGGCCTGGAGGGCCACCCCCCCCCCGGCCAGGGCGGCGGTCGTCAGACTGAAGCCGCCCGACTCCTCGGGCGCGGAGCGCCGGGCCGGCGGCGGCGAGGGCCGCGAGCTCGGGCGGGACACGGTGTCCGGCCGCGACACGGGCGTGCGCGCCTGCGGCTGCGGCCGCACGGGCGGCGGCGCGGGGCGCTTCAGGATGGGCTCGAGCATCTCGCTGGGCGTCGCCATCGCCAGCTTTTGGGGCTCGGCATCGCCCTCGGCCATGGCAGCTTCACTCGGCTCGCCCGGGTCCGACGGCGCGACAGCCTCGGCGCGCGGCGGTGCGGCGAGGCTGGGGGCCGGCGACGCCGGTACGTCGGTGGGCGCGGACGGGGAGGCGGTCGTCCTCGGAGCGGGCCGCTTCTGGACGGGCTTCTCGGGCGTCGCCTTCGCCAGCGGCTTCGGCACCGTCGCGGGCGCAGCCTTGGGCGCCGGCTTCGGCACCGCCGCGGGCGCGGCCTTGGGCGCCGACTTCGCCGCGGTCTGGGCACCCGCCTCGGGGAGCACGTCCAGAACGATCCGGGGCGGTGCGGTGAGGATCATCTCCTTCAGTCGAAGGGAGCCGCTTTTCAGCCGGATCAGCGCTACCGAGTTGGAGAAGCCGCGGGGCTCCAGGATCACACCTTCGATCAGCGCCTTCGGCGTCTTCAAGTTCCGGCTGGTGCTGCCCGCGTCGAGGGTCACCACCAGCTCGGCGACGCCGGGTGCGGGCTCGTGCCGCTCGATCCGGTAGCCGGCGGGTGCGTCCAGCTCGAATACGATGCGCGTGAAATCGGCATGGCGCCCGACGCGCACGTCGACCACCTCTGCCGACCAGGCGCTCGGAGCGCCGAGCACCAGGACCACCGCCATGGCGATCCATCGCCCGTGCCCCGAAACGGGAGCGACCCTTCGAACCGTGGAGCTGACTCGCATCGCTGGCGACCTCTCTGCGGCGGGAACCCGACTCGGATGGCGCACTTCCGCCGGTCCGGCGGGG
>JAPUKG010000297.1 GCA_027295775.1 Pseudomonadota bacterium | reverse complement strand
CGGCGGTCTCCTGGTCGGGAACACGCGGGACTTCCACGTGGAGTCCGGCTCCGACCTCCAGCTCGACGGCGTCGTGCGCGAAGAGAGCGGTGCCTCTCGTGCCCTGCACGCGGTGCGGACGCCCGTGCAGCGGCCGCATGCGCTTCAATAGCGGGAGACTCCTCTCCCAGCTGCTCCTCTCGATCGTGTTCGCGCCCGCGCCCGCGAGTGCCGAGAAGGATCTCCCCTTCCCATCTGGCTTCGCCGAGCGCGTGGAAGGCACCTTCTTCGCCGGCGGAGCCGTCTCCGCCGAGAAGGTCGAGCGCTATCGGGCCGTGCTCGAAGCGCGCCGCTACGAGCTCGTCGGGATCTACGAGGCCAACTACCGCGCTTCGGGACGGAGCGCCGAGAGTGCGGAGAAGCGCGCCCTCAAGAAGAAGCGGGTCGCGATCTACGACCTGCTGGTCGGGAAGAACGGCTGGATCGCGCGGCTCGAGAGCGAGTCCGACCCGGTTGCCGCCCGACGCCTGGCGGGCCGCATCCTGGAGATGGACTACGCCCTCAAGGTGGAGGGCCAGAAGCCCTTCTCGGTGCGCGTGCTCAACCACATCCCGTGGATGACGGTGGTGTCGTGGTCGGTTCCCGCCGAGACCCGTGCGGAGGATGCCGGGCTGGAAGCCAGCAATCTCCACAACCCGGAGACCGGGCGCTTCTACGACGTCGACGATCTCGCCCGCATGATCGCCAGCGGAGCGGACCTCTCCGAGCTCCAACCGCCGCCGGATTCGAGCTTCTGGCGGAACCCCGGGGCAATCGCGGAGATCGACGTGGCCAATGCCTTCTACGGAGGCGGCGCCCCGGTCCACGCGGGTCTGACGAGCCGCTTCCCCACCGAGGCCCAGCTCGACGAGGTCCGCAAGTCCCAGACCAAGCCCAAGTTCGACATCGAGATCGAGGAGAACGGCAGCAAGCGGGAGTACAAGCTCAAGGTCGGAGGCGAGATCCACTCGGAGCCGACGGTGGGCGCCCTGATGGCCACCCTGGGCCTGAATACCGACGTCACCCGCTACGTCCGAGACTTTCGGATCGACCTGGGGGACGCGGACGTGGACACGGTGCGGGACGACTGGCGCTCCTACTTCGAGAACCATCGACTCCACCTCCGGTACAGCTTCGACGACTTCTTCGAGGTGGGCGAGGACGAGCGCGGCCGGTTCATCGTGGCGCGGGAAGCCGTGCTGGAGGCGAAGTCCGACGAGCTGATCCGGGTCGGACCCTGGCCGTTCGGCGCATCCGGCAACGAGGGCTACCGCGAGGTTCGGGGGCTCTCGATCTTCAGCATCTGGGTGGGCAACACGGACCTGAAGGAGGCGGAGAACAACAAGCTGATCCTGCGCGAGACCGAGGAGGGCGTGCAGGTGTTCCACGTCCAGCACGACCTCGGCCACTCCCTCGGCCGCATCCTGCCCGAGGAGCTCAACGCCTTCCCCTGGGACATGATCGAGTGGACGCTCCGCGATCGCATCCAGTTCAACTACCACAGCGCCCAGAAGAACAGCCTGCGAAACAGGGCGACCTATGCCGACGCGCGCTGGATGGTGCGCTTGATCGCGCAGCTCACCCGCGAGCAGATCGCGGACGCCGTGGCTCTCGGGCACTGGCCCCGCGCCGCTGGCCAGCTCCTGGTCGAGAAGCTCGTGAACCGCCGGAATCAGCTGGTGGACGCATTCGACCTCGCGGGTGCCGAGACTCCGTCCGGTCCGATCGGGCTCCTGCCGGTCGACCGGCAGCTCACGACCGCAGACGGCGCCGTCGTGGACGGGGAGCTGGTCACCGGGCGCTTCGAGGGCTCCACCCAGGAGTTTGCGAACTACTGGGAGCGGTTCCTGGGCCCGGTCTGGGATCGCGTGGCCCTGACCGCAGTGTCCCTCTTTCAGGGCTCCGTCGGGCAGGTCGCCGAATTTGTCCTCGATCCCGACCAGCTCGACATCCCCGACTCCCTGGTGGCGGAGATCATCCTGAACTTCAACCGCGTGGTGGTGGAGAACCCGACGCCGACGGGACCCGAGGACTACTACGTGGTCCGGGACGACTTCATCGTCGGGCTGCGCCTCGGCGCCGGTTTGCTCGCCGAGGGCGTGGTCACCGTCTACCGGCGCTACACCCTGCTCCAACCGGCGGGAACCGAGAGCGAGGCCCGCTACAAGGGCGGCACCGTGCTCAACCTCGCGCTCCCCTTCCGGCTGGTCGAGGAGAAGCTCCCCGACCGCTACGTGCTGATCCGCGAGACCTACCTGGACGCGGGCGGGCGGCTGATCACCGACCGGCTGGGAGGCCCCCCGGTCATTCCGGGTGTGGAGGTGAGCCTGGTTCGGGCTCGCCTGTCGCGGAGCGTGCTGGCGCGCAACCGCGGCGAGCTGCGCGCCTACCGGGACCTGGAGGTCTTCAACGAGGAGGGCTACCGCCTCTTCCTCAGTGTCTACCTGCTCCGCTTCCCGCTCGCCCGGGGCGTGGCCCGCCAGGGCGACCTCACCGGCGATCTCTTCGTCCTCCCGGGCGACCCGGCGGCGCGAACGCCGGAGATGAACGAGGCCATCGACCGCGTGGTCCGCTGGGGCGACTTCAAGGGCGTGGAACGCCTCTCGACCCCGCTCCATCTCGAATCCGACTTCCACGAGTGGAACCAGCGGGCCTCGATCGGCTGGTTCCTCGGCACCTGGCGCAGCTCCCGCTTCGACGACGTGACGGCGTCGGTCGGGGACGATCCCGACCGCGAGCGCCGCTTCGTGCAGTACCGCGCCCGGGGCGGACTCTTCTGGAGCTTCCTGGACGTCGGCGAGTCCCACCGCTTCCTCGTGCGCACGGTGGCGCCCGTGAATCGGAAGACGGGCCACCTCGAGGAGGCGGTCGTGGAGGCCAGCTACTTGAGCGATGACCGCAACACCTGGAGCGAGGAGCTCGAGGTGGGGTTCCTGCGCATGGCCAACGGGGTCGCCCACTTCGAGGATGGCCGGCCCGGCGACACGCTGATCGAGTTCACGCCCAGCGCCCACAGCGTGAACAACCGCTGGGGACACACCTTCGCGCGCATCGACCTCGGCTTCTCGGTGCGGGCGGTGCGGCGCCTCCGGGCGATCCGCCCCGAGCCGTACTGGGCCGAGCTCAGCCGGACCCTGGGCATCGAACGCGAGGAGCTCGACCGCTACGTGCGTTGGATGGGCGAGCGGGGCAAGCTGCGGCTCCTCTACCGGCGGCGGGTCCCGAACCGGCTACACCGGCCCCTGCTCCACTCCCGCAACCTGCTGCGGGTGCTCGAGAGGGCGCGCCGGAGCGGCAATCCCGAGGACGCGATCACGGCGCCGGTGAACGCGTTGGTGGACGCCACCGACTGGGACCGACACGGCTACGACCCCCGCCTCCTGGCCACCGTGCGCCGGCTGGTGGGGCCCGACGAGGTGTCCATCGACGCGCGGTTGACCCAGCCGGCCTGGGTCGAGAAGCGCTTGCTCGGCGACGTGGACCTGGTGGGGCGCTCCCACGAGACGCCCTTCCGCACCGCGGCCGAGGAGATCTCGTTCCGTCCCGAGGGCACGCTCGGGTTCTACACCATGCTCGACACCTTCCCGGATCCGCGGGACGAGATGGAGGACCGCTGACCGTGGGAACGACGCGGCGTGGGATCGCCCCGGTCATCGCGGTGCTGCTGTGTGCGGCCGCCGCGGGGGGCGGCGAGCCCTCCAGCCTCCAGGCCTACTTCCTCGACGGGGACCCGGTTGCCAAGTGGAAGCTGCCCAAGCGCCTGAAGGAGATCTCGGGGCTCGCCAGCACGCCCGACGGCCGTCTGTTCGGCCACGACGACGAGACGGCCACCCTCTACCAGCTGGACTTCGAGGACGACGAGATCGTGAAGTCGTTCTCGCTGGGCACGCCCGCACTGCGCGGCGACTTCGAGGGTCTGGCTGTCGCCAACGATCGCTTCTTCCTGGTCTCGAGCTCCGGGCGCCTTCACGAGGCGCGAGAAGGCGAGGACGGGGACTCGGTGGACTTCGTGGTCCACGAGACGAAGCTGGGGCGCCACTGCGAGATCGAGGGACTCGCCTACGAGCCCGAGGACGACACCTTGCTCCTCCTGTGCAAGACGAGCCGGAAGAAGAAGTTCCGCAACTTCGTGGTCGTGCACCGCTGGTCCCTCGCCGCGGGCGAGTCCGCCGAGCCGCCGCACCTCCTGGTTCCGCTGATCGACATCCTGGACCGGATCGAGGCCCAGTCCTTCCGGCCCTCCGGAATCGAGAGACACCCGATCTCCGGGAACTACTTCATCGTGGCCGCGCGGGAGGGCGCGATCGCCGAGATCACGTCCTCCGGAGCGCTGGTCAGCGCCCGCTCCCTGCCCAAGCGGCACCGTCAGGTGGAGGGGATCGCCTTCTCCCCGGACGGAGGCCTGGTGCTCGGCGACGAGGGTTCCAAGAGCCGCGCCCGGCTCACCGTCTACCGTGCGCGGCCCGCGGCGGGCCAGGCCGATTCGGGGCCAATTTCCCGCTGAGTCAGGAGGATCCGCCTTTGATCGAGCTCGAGCGACGGGACGACGTCTTCGTGCTGCACCTGCGCGGGGGCGAGAACCGCTTCAACCGCAGCTTCCTGAGCGAGCTGAACCGCGCCCTCGACCAGGTCGAGAAGTCGAGCCCCCCGGCCGCCCTGGTGACCACCGGCGAGGGCAAGTTCTACTCGAACGGCCTCGACCTGGCCTGGCTGGGCGGCGAGGGCAGCGATCGGGCCGGACCCTTCCTGGCAGAGGTGCACCAGCTCTTTGCCCGGGTGCTCTCCTTTCCCACCGCCACGGTCGCTGCCGTCAACGGTCACGCCTTCGCCGGCGGCGGCATGCTCGCCCTGGCCCACGACTTCCGGGTGATGCGCGCCGACCGGGGCTACTTCTGCCTTCCCGAGATCGACCTCGGTCTGCCCCTCCAGCCCGGCATGACGGCCATCATTCGGGCCCGCCTGTCGGCGGCCACTGCGCACGAGGCGATCGTCACCGGTCGCCGCTACGGCGGCGAGGAGGCGACCCGCGTGGGCATCGCGGACGAGGCGGTCCCCGAGGAGCAGGTCCTGCCGCGAGCCGTGGAGCGGGCGGCCGCCCTCGCCGACAAGGACCGCACGACCCTGGCCGCCCTCAAGGAGGGGCTCTACCGGACCACCCTGGCGATCCTGCGCGGCGAGGCCCAGGGCTGAAGCGTCAGCGCCCCCGCGTCCGCACGGAAGCTTCGATTCAGGTTATGATCGCGGCGCTGGATTCAACCCCGGGATCGGTTCCATCAGGAGGAGTGTTTCGTGGCGCAGTTCCTTTCGGACGCATGGTTCGAGGAGATAGACAAGATCCGCGCGGAGGTCGGCGACATCCCCGTGCCCGACGCGATCAAGGACATCGTGATCAACATCTGCGTCTCCGGCCATCCGGACGGGGACAAGGAACTCCACATGGCCGCGGGCGACTTCAAGCAGGGCCTCAAGGACGGCGCCCCCACCACGTTGAAGGTCCCCTACGAGATCGCCAAGGCGATCTTCGTAGACGGCGACCCGGCCGCAGGCATGCAGGCCTTCATGTCGGGCCAGATCCAGATCGAGGGCGATATGTCGGTGATGATGCAGATGCAGGCCGCCGGCCCGCCGAGCCCGGAGGCCCAGAAGCTCCAGGAGCGAGTGAAGGCGATGACCGAGGCCTGAGCCTCGACGCGACGCCGGTCACGCCGGCCGCACTTCGGGGATCACCTCCCGGCCGAAGAGCTCGAGGCTCTCGTCCAGCAGCGCCTGGGGAATGCTGCCGTGGTCGAACATGGCCACGTGCAGGTCCAGGCCGAGACTGTCGCGCATGCCGGCAATGCGGTCCCCCACCTCGGCGGGGCTCCCACAGATCGAGGGCCCGCGGATCAGATGGTCGAAGTCGAACGACGGCGTCGGCAGCCCTCCCTCGGTGCTCACGTTGAGGCCGCCCCAGGGCAAGAGCGTGCCGATCACCCATCCGATGTAGTGCATGTGGTACGGCTTCCAGCGTTCGCGCGCGGTCTGGGAGTCGGAGGCCACGTGCACGTGGCTGCACGCCCCGACCCGCATGCGCGCCGGGTCGTGACCCGCTGCCGCGAATCGCTCGCGGTAGCGGTCGACCAGGGGCAGGAAGGCGTCGGGGGGCGCCAGCACGCTCGGCAGCATCAGGGCCAGGCCGAGCCGGGCGGCCAGGTCGACCGAGGCGTTCGAGCTCCCGCCACCCACCCAGATGGGCGGGTGGGGCGTCTGCACGGGACGCGGATGCACCGTCACCCCTTCGAGGGGTGCGCGGAACTTCCCCGACCAGTGCACGTCCTCCTCGCTCCACAGGCGGACCAGGAGCTCGAGCTTCTCGGCGAACATCTCACGGGACTGGTCGACGTCCTGGCCGAAGTCGGTGTAGGTGCGTCGCAGCACGCCGCGCCCGACGACCAGCTCGACGCGCCCGCCCGAGAGCGCGTCGACGGTGGCGTAGTCCTCCGCCAGGCGGACCGGATCGTGGTGGGGAAGCAGGGCGACGCCCGTTCCCAGGCGCATGGCCCGGGTGCGCTCGCCGACCGCCGCCAGCACCACCGGCGGTGCCGACAGGATGTAGTCGCAGAAGTGGTGCTCGCCCAGCCAGACCGAGTCGAAGCCCAGCGGCTCGCCCCGCGCCGCCAGCTCGACGATCTGGCGATGTCGTTGGGATTCCGTCGTCCGCGCGCCAGTGTGCGGGTCCGCCATGTGATCGCCGAGGATCAGGAGTCCCTGGTTCACGCGCGTCTCCTCGTGACAAGGGTTGCCACCGGGAACCCGCCGGGTTAGGAAGTCGTCGTGGCAACCCTACCCGATTTCTCCGGGGCGCTCGCCTGACGGAGCCCTGGCTCGCCATCTCCCGGTCCATGGCGACCGAGTCCCCGGTCTTCGTGGTGGGGCTCGCGCGGAGCGGGACGTCGGCGCTGCGCACGACGCTCTCCGGCCTGCCCGCCTTCGCCAGCGCCGGGCCGCGGCTACCCGAGACCCGGGTCTTCACCCAGCCGGACCGGATCCACGATGTCTTCGAGCGCCGGGGTCGCCGCCTCTACACCTACCTGCTGCGCGACACCGCGGCGGCCCAGCGCATGCTGGTCACCCTCCACGACCTGCCCGATCCCGCGGGTTGGCGCCGCCTCCTCCTCCGCCGCGTGCGCGGAGCCGACCGCAGCGCGATGCTGCGCGGCCTCGCCTGGCGGCTGTCTCGGCGTCACCACCTGGTCCGCATCTTCTTCCACGCGGCCCGCGAGGCGCGCGGCTGCCAACGGATCCTCGAGAAGACGCCACACCACGTCCTGCACCTGCCGGAGGTCTTCGCCACCTTTCCCCGGGCGAAGGTGATCCTGTGCATGCGACACCCGGTCGACGGCTACGCGTCCCTGCGCAAGCGCCTCGAGCGCGACCGCAAGGCCGGGCGCAACCCTCATCGGCTCCGCTGGATGGAGGTGACCCCGGCCGAGTACGCGGAGC
>JAPUKG010000296.1 GCA_027295775.1 Pseudomonadota bacterium | reverse complement strand
ACGGCTGCAACACGAGCTGCCGCGTGGACGACTGCAACGCAGAGGAGTTCGACTCCACCTACGAGGCGATCCAGAGCGTCATCTTCGACAATCCGGTCTACGAGTGCACCAACGCCGCCTGCCACGGCACCGCGGCGGCGGGCGACCTGGATCTGCGCGCCAACGCCTCGTTCGCCGAGCTGGTGGGCGTGCCCGGCAACTTCAACCAGATCCGGGTGGTGCCCGGCGCGCCGGACGAGAGCCTCCTGTACAACAAGATCTCGCGAAAGACGCTGGGCTTCCCGGACGATGTCGGCGCCGGCATGCCGTCCTCCTTCCCCGCCACCGTGATCGAGGACCATCTCCAGGCGCTCTCGCTGTGGATCCGGGGTGGCTCGCCCGAGGACACCGTGGTCGACGGCACGGCCGCGCTCCTGGGCGCCTGCCTCGGCGAGCCGGATCCCCTCAAGATCCCGGTCCCCGATGCGCCGCCCCTCGGCCAGGGCGTGCAGTTCCGGCAGACGGCCTGGGACCTCCCGGCCCAGTTCGAGAACGAGATCTGCATGGCCACCTACTACGACCTCACCCAGACCAACCTGGTCCCGGACGAGGCGAAGATCCCGTGCCCCGAGCGCTACCAGCAGAGCAAGGGCTGCTTCGTGGGAGACGACCCGATCGCGTTCGGTCTGTGCGAGGACGACAGCGACTGCAAGGGAGCCCAGACCTGCCAGATCGGGAAGAACCTCATCAGCGATGGGGAGTGCTTCGTCTGGAACAAGAGCACGCTCTTCCAGGACCCGCAGTCGCACCACAGCATCCTGCACGCCTACTCGGGCCGCTTCCCGGTGGAGCACCCGGGCTGGACCAAGCTCACCGACGAGCAGGGCCAGGAGATCGGCCAACAGGGCTGGACGCTCAAGTTCTCGGACCCGACGAACCCGCTCCAGGGCACGCCGTGCGACCCGACCGACATCGACCCGAACCTCGGCTACAACCCGAACTGCAGCGGCTCGGTGCAGGAGACGATCGCCTGCCTGGGCTTCGGGCCCCCGGACTACTCGAACCTGCTGAGCCTGATCGGCGACGAGGGCAACGCGCCGCAGCTGCTGGTGTCCACCGAGCCCAAGCTCGAGATCGCGCTTCCCGACGAGGTCTACGACATCCTGCCCATGAGGGGCATTCTGGTCTGGAACTCCCACGCGTTCAATCTCCCGACCGGCGACTCGACCATGGACCAGTACTTGCAGCTCGAATACGCGGAGGCGGCCGAGGCGCAGCACCAGTCGATCGAGCTCTTCGACGCGGGCAGCATCTTCACCCAGAAGATCCCGCCCTTCGAAACCCGAGAGTACTGCCGCACCTGGACGGCGCCGCTGGGCACCCACCTGTTCCGACTCTCCAGCCACACGCACCGGTTCGGGATACTCTTCCGGATCTGGGCACCGCCCAATGGGCCGTGCGTACCGGTCTGCGACGCCGACAAGCCGGTTCCGCAAGCGCTCTGCTTCGCCGGTCTCCCGACCTGCAGCGGACCCAGGGCCGACCCGCCGATGTACACCAGCACCGAGTACACGGACCCGCTCCAGATGTACTTCGATCCGCCGGTCGTACACGAAGAGGAGGATCCAGCGGACCGCTCGTATCTCTACTGCGCGGTCTACGACAACGGCTCCACCCCGAGCAGCCCGCCGCTCAAGCGTCAGGCGACTTCGCCGCCTCCGCCCCTGGGCAGCATCGGCGAGCTGATCGGCGGCGGCCCGTGCGACGACGAAGAGACCCAGTGCACGAACGGTCCCGATCGGGGCAGCCTGTGCGCCGGGGACGACAGCCTGTGCGACAGCGCGCCCGGCGCCGGCGACGGCATCTGCGACGCGTGCCCCGTGCGCGGCGGCGTGACCACCGAGGACGAGATGCTCATCCTGTTCGGGAACTTCTTCTGTCCCGGTGGGGAGAGCTGCGAGCAGGACCCCTTCTAGACGCGCCGTGAGCGACGGCCCCGAGCGCTACCAGAACCTGCCAGCGCCGGGCCCGTTCTCCGACGACGAACGCGTGCGCGACCTCGGAGACGGTCTCGTGCTGCGCCGGGCCACCGAGGCCGATGTCGACGCGCTGGTGGAGTTCAACCGCGTCGCCCAGGCGGACCCGCCGGACTTCCGCCCCGACAACCACATCGCCGTCTGGACGCGGGAGCTGATGGACGGCTCCCACCCGACCATGTGCGCCCGGGACTTCCTGCTGGTCGACGACACGGCCCGAAAGCGCGTGGCCTCGACCCTGTGCCTGGTCTCGCACCAGTTCCGCTACGACGGAATCCCGCTTTCGGCGGGCCAGGTCGAGATCGTCGGCACTCATCCCGACTACCGCCGCCGCGGTCTCGTGCGCGCCCAGATGGAGGTCGTCCACGGCTGGAGCGCGGGGCGCGGGCAGCGGATGCAGGTGATCGACGGGATCCCCTGGTACTACCGGCAGTTCGGCTACGAGATGGCGCTCGAGGTGCACGGCGGCCGACTCGTCCACCGCGCCCGGCTCGCCGCCGGCGTCGAGACGGGCGATCCGACCGACGGCGTTCGCGTGCGCGATGCACGGGAGGACGACGCGGGCCTGCTGGTCCGGGCCTACGCGAAGCTTCGCGCGCGCTCGCGGCTCTCGTGTGATCACGACGAGGCCTTCTGCGCCTACGAGATCGCCCGGTGGACCGACGGGGCCGGAAGCCTGCGCGAGCGCCGGTTCGGGGTGATCGAGGACGAACGCGGCACTCCGCTCGGGATCCTGTCCCGCTACCCGATCGTGCTGCAGGGCTGGCTGCTGGTGGCCATGCTCGAGATCGAAGAAGGCGTGGCCTGGCCGCGGGTTCTCCCCGCGGTGTGGGCCGAGCTCGACCGGGTGGGCCGATCCCTCGCTGCCGACGGCCCCGACGACAGCGAGTTCGCCGGCGCCTTCCTGCGACTGGGCAGCGACCACCCCGTCTACGCGGCCGCCCCGGACCGGGTCCGAGATGTGCGCGAGCCGTACGCCTACTACGTGCGCGTGCCCGACCTGCCGGGCTTCCTCCAGCACGTCGCCCCGGCGCTCGAGCAGCGCCTCGCCGCGTCCCCGCTCTCGGGCACGAGCGGGATGGTGACGCTCAGCCTGTACCGGAGCGGGGTCCGCTTCGTCCTGGAAGCGGGCCGCTTCGCCGTCCTCGAGAGCTGGCAGCCGTCGACCGCGGAGCCGGGCCACGCGCGCATCCCGGACCTGGTCTTCCTCCAGCTCCTGCTGGGCTTCCGCTCCCTCGAGGAGCTCGAGGCCGCGTTCCCGGACTGTGTCGTGCAGCACGACCTCGCCCGCTCCCTGCTGCAGGCGTGGTTCCCGAAGCAGGTCTCGCAGCTCGTCCTGACCGACTAGGGACCGTCGTGTTGTCGTCGCTCTTGCCGATGAAGCGACAGGCGGTACGCTCCCGGGCATGGACTCCCACGTCCCGATGCATCTGGCCGAGAACCTGCGCCAGCTCCGAGAGTCTCGGGGCCTCACCCAGGATCAGCTCGCCAAGCTGGCCGGCGTGCCCCGACCCACCTGGGCCACGCTCGAGTCGGGCTCCGCGAACCCGACCCTGAGTGTGCTGATCAAGGTGGCGGCGGCGCTCCGGGTCTCGATCGAGGAGCTGATCGGTCCGCCCCGATCCACCGGCAAGCTGTACCCCTCCGAGCGCATTCGCACGCGCAAGCGCGGCGCCGTGCGGCTGCGCACGCTCCTCCCCGAGCCGATCCCCGGACTCGAGATCGACCGCATGGAGCTGCCGCCGGGTGGGCAGATGACCGGCATCCCACACACCGCCGGTACCCGCGAGTACCTCACCTGCGAGCGCGGACGCATCCAGCTGACGGCCAGCGGCGAGACCTGGGACCTCTCGCCCGGCGATGTGGTGGCCTTCCGGGGCGACCAGAAGCACTCCTATCGCAACCCGGGCCGGGAGCGCGCGGTCGCCTACAGCGTGATCGCCCACCCTCCCGCCGGCAGCTAGAACGCCGCCAGGAGCCCAGACTCGACCCCGAGCGCGGCCAGGAAGGCGACCAGCGCGCCCGCGGCGAGCCACCCGCGCAGCGAGACACGGCCCGGCGGCGCTTCGACTGGGCCCGACGCGAAGAGCGCGGCCTCTCGCCACGCCCGGAGGTTCTCGCTCCCGGCGCGGGCGCTTGCGAGCTCGCGGTCGCCAGACCGGAGCGCGGTCGCGAGGGCCACGCGATCGCCCGCCGTGACGCGCACGCGATACAGGCCGGGCTCGGTGGCCGGGAAGTGCGCCTCGTAGCGTCCGGGTGCCCGGGGCGCGACGCGACGCGAGGCCGTCCTCCCACCCGGCCCGCGCAGCGAGACTTCGAGCGTCGGCGCCGCCGACCAGCTGGCGCCGTCGAGGGCGTCTACCCGGACCGCCAAGCCATCGGCGCCGTGCTCGGCCACGACGAAGAGCGGTCCCTCGCCCGGGGGGCGCGCGAGCACCGAGACGAGGCCGCCGGTCAGCTCGGGCCACGCGATCCAGTCGGGCCACCACGGGGCCCACGGACCGAGTCCGGCGGGCAGCGCCGCCACTCGGCCCGCCCCCGCCCGCCAGGCCGCCCAGAGGGGATCCCCACTCTCGGTCTCGAGATGCACGCGGGCGCCGGGGCGGGCGCGCGTCACCGCGTACCCGGTCACGGGCAGCCAGTCCGCCTGGGGCAGCTCGAAGGGGGGCGTACCCACGGCGCGCGGCGCGAAGTGGCCCCGTTCGACCGGGGCCCGGCGCATCTCCAGCTCCTGGCGGGCGATGCGCGGCAGCTCCGCCACGGCGTCGACGCGCAGGAGCCGCCCGGCGCCGCGCGCGGTGAGCGCGCCCAGGGTCGCCAGGTTGACGTCCGCGCCGACGGCGAGCGCGATCACGTCCACGCCCGCCCGCTCGAGGGCGGCGCCCAGATTGTCGAGCCCCTGCTCCTCGGCGAAGCCGTCGGTCAACAGGACGACGATGCGCTCTTCCTCTTCTGCGCCTCCAAGCCGGGCGAGCGCGTGCTCGAGGGCGGGGCGCAGGCGGGTGCCGCCGGATGCACCGGGCAGCGCGATCGCCCGAAGCCGCTCGGCGGCGTCTTCGTGGCGCGCGAGCGGTAGCAGCTCGCGGACCTCGACGTCGAAGCTGGCCAGGCCGACCCGGTCGCCGCCGGGCAGTGCGCGCAGCGTCTCTTCGAGTGCGCGCCGCGCCAGACCCAGGCGCGAGCGGCCCTCGCGGTCCCGCGCCATGCTCCCCGACGTGTCCAGCAGGAAATAGAGCGCAGCACCCGGACGCGGGCGCGCCGACTCGGCGGTGACGGGCAGAAGCGCTTCGAGCCGCGAGTGGCGATATCCGCCGGCGCCGAACGAGTGCGGGCCGCCCAGGACGAGGAGACCCGTGCCTTCGTCGCGCACCCAGCCCTCGATCCGCGCCTGGCCCTGTTCGCGAAGATCGTGGACGGAAACGTCGTCGAGCACGAGCAGATCAGGCGCCGGCGCGCCCTCACTGCTCGCGGCGAAGCGGTTGGCGGCGACCCGCTCGAGATCCCAGCCGCGCGGAGGGAGACTCAATGCCAGGGACGAGGCCTCGAAGGCGTTGGGATCGCGCGACACGTAGAGCAGACGCGGCGCGCCCTCGACCCGCACCAGCGTCGCCCCGACGTCGTTCTCGGGCCGGGGATCGCCCGGGCTCTCGATCGCGATCTCGACGACCCGAGGCCCCGGCCGGTCGAAGAGGAGCTCGAACTCGACCGTCGCCCCGTTCCGGCCCTCGAGACGCGGCAGGGCGGCGACCGACCGCGCGTCCATGGACACGCCGTCGACGCGCAGACGCGCGCGCACCCGCGTGGGCCCGGCGCTGGCGATGTGTCCGACGACGCGAACAGGCTCCGCGGCGTACGCGTGGGTGGGTGCCTCCACGCGCTCTACCCAGGCGTCTCCCGCGCGCCCCCCGGCCGGAAGCGCGACGAGGTGCACGGGGACGCCGGCCCGTGCCAGTGCGCGCAGCGCGCGGGCGGCGTCGCCCCGGGTCTCTCCCCCGTCGGTCACGAGCACCACCGCCCCTGCCCGGCCGGGCCGGGCCGCTGCCCGCGCGCCATCGAGGGCGGCCTCGAGATTCGTCTCGCCGCGCTCGAGCGCACCGGTGCGGGGGATCTCTGCGTCTGGGGCGCGGGAGGCGGAGAGGACGTCACCCTCGTACTCGAGCACGTCGTTCGCCGCGAAGCGAGTGACGGCGATCCGGCTGGCCGCCGGGAGATCCGCTGCCAGGCGGCGAGCGACGCCCGCCCAGGCCTGCCGCTGCGCGTCGCGATCGACGCTCGCCGAGTCGTCGATCAAGATGGCCACGTCGACCGGGAGCTGGCCCCAGCGGATCTCGGGCGCGACCAGGCCGGCCCCGAGCAGCAGGACGGCGACGATGCGCAGGGCCGGACTCACCGGCGCTTCCGGAGCCTCCGGAACGAGTCCGCGATCAACAACAGCAGCGCCGCGGCCAGGACCATCGGCGCGAGCTCGGCGCGCTCCTCCACCGTCGCGACCGCGACCGCGACCGCGACCGCGGCTGGGCGCAGCGCCCGCCCGGGCTGCTCGACGTCTAGCGGGGCTGGGGCGATGCGCGCGGAGGCCGGGCGGCGGCCGGTCGCCGCGATGCGCAGGAGGAGATCTCTTCCCGCCGCGCCGTCGAGGAGCGCCGCCACCTGGGTCGCGAAGTCGGGCGCGGCGGCATCCGGCGCCATCTCGGGCGACCGGATCCACAGCGTCGGCAGCGAGTCCGGAGGCGCCGACGCCGAGCACCAGACCGCGAGCTCGGGCGGGCCCAGAGGGGTGAGTCCGGGATGCGCGGCCACCGCGCTGCGCAGCGGCGCCCCGCACGAGGGATCGACCCGGGTGGGGACGCGTCGTGCCGGCGACGTGTCGAGGCGGAGCCGGTCGTCCGCCGGGAGCGCGTCTGGCGGCTCCAGGGTCGCCGCGATCTCCGACGGGAAGGCCTCGCTCCCGTCGACGGTGAATTCCCGCTGAAGCGATGCGCCGGGCGCGAACTCGAGCTCCTCCTCGAACAGAATGCGGTTGCTGCTGGAGACGCGCAGCCGGCGAACGGCCGGACGTGCTCCCGAGTGGTGCGCGCGCACCAGGCCGCGCAGGCGATCCGACTGGCCGATCTGGGGCCGCAGCGCGAGCGCCGTCACCGCGCCGTTCTCCGTCCGGCTTCCCAGCTGGAAGACGCGGTCGAAGTCCGCCGCGGCCGCGGCCACCTCCGGGTCGGCGGCGTCGCTGACCAGCCAGCGTCGGGGCGCCCCCGTCGAGGCCGGGTTCGGGAGGAGCGCGGGAGCGTCCACCGTCGCGATCCAGCTCGCCAGCGCGTCCCCCCATCCGTCCCGCGCCTCCGGGGCGAGCTCGAGCCGCCGGCCTGGGCGCCGGAGCGAGTGCACCACCGCCTCGCTCGGACGCGTCTCCTCGAGTGCCCGGACGAGCGCGCCGACGGCCAGCTCAGCGCGGGTGCCGCCCTCCTCGAGGGTCGCCAGGCTCGGCCCGTCGTCGATCCAGATTGCCACGGGCGAGCTCGTGGCGACGGGCCAGCGCGGACCGGCGAGGCCGAGCAGCAGGAGCGCGGCGATCGCGGCGCGCAGCCACCAGATGGGATCGGGCCTGCGCCGCGCCTCCGCTTCCGGCTCGCTGTCGGCCTCGTCTGACCTCCACAGGAAGAGCGCCGAGACCGGGATCTCGCGATCGGACTCGCCGCGGCGGTGGAGGAGCCGCAGCACGGGGAGCGCCGGGAGCAGGAGCAGCCACAGGGGCGCCGCCCAATCAAGCACCGGGGACGGCTCCCGACTGGAGACCGGCGGTGGCTCCGAGATGTCGCAGCACGGCGTCCCGCCAGGTCTCGCCCGCCGGGTGGGTGCTGAGCGCGATGCCCCGAGAGCGGCAGTGGGCGGCGAGGGCCCGCTTCATGTCGGTGAGCCGCGTCTGGGCCCGCGCATCGAGGAGGTGACCGGCCCGTGCCTGCACCCGCTCGCCCGACTCGACATCGCGCAGCACCACCCGGTCCTCGGCGCCCAGCTCGAGGGGGAGCTCGTCGAGTTCGATCACCTGGAGCGCGCGCACGGCGCCCCCGCGTGCCGCCAGGGCGTCCAGTCCGCGGCGCAGATGGTCCGGGGCCAGGAAGTCGCTGACGACCAGGGCGGACGCGCCCGCCGGAAGCTGGCGCGCGCACGACTCCAGGCACGACCCGCCGCCCGCGCGCGGCGGTACGAGGGTCTCTAGCCGGGACAGCAGTCGGCTGTAGCGCGCGCGGCCCCGTCCCAGCGGATCGACCGCATCGATGTCGTCGCTGAAGGCGAGGAGCGCCACACGGTTGCCGGTGGCGAGCAGGACGTAGCCGAGACTCGCGACCAGCTGGAGGGCGAGATGCCACTTCGCGCCGTCGCCCACCCCCATCGATGCACTTCGGTCGAGACACAGGAAGACGTCGGACGAGGCCTCGTCGCGGTAGCGCCGGAGCTGCAGGCGACCGGTGCGCGCGCTGGCGCGCCAGTCGATATCCCGGGGATCCTCGCCGGGCGCCCAGGCGCGAAACTCGAGGAACTCGACGCCGCGGCCGGCGCGCCGCTCGCGCAGGTGCGGACCCGTTGCGGCCAGCGGACGCGCGGCCAGCCGCCGCTCGGCGACCCGGGCCAGTCGTTCGAGCTCGGTCTCGTCGAGCTCGTGGAGAGCGCCCCGGGTACCGGTCAGTGCCCGGGCCGCCACTGCGCCACGATCTCCGTGAGCACCGAATCCGCGTCGACACCGTCCATCTCGCTCTCGATGGACAGGAGCACGCGGTGACGCAGGGCCGGCAGCGCCACGTCCTCGAGGTCCTCTGGCGCAATGTGGGCGCGTCCCGCGGCGAGGGCGCGGACGCGCGCGGCGCGCAGCAGTGCCTGGAGACCGCGCGGGCTCGCTCCGTAGCGAAGGTGTGTGCGCGCCGCGGCGCACGAGCCGTCGCCCTGGGGCTGGGTGGCCAGCACGAGGGCCACGGCGCTGCGCGCGATGGCGTCGGCCACGACGACCTGCTGCGCGTTCAGGATCATCTCCTCGATCCGGCCGGGCGGGAGCAGCGCAGCCAGCTCCTCGGCGGGCTCGCTGTCGAGTGACACGTCCACCATTCGTTCCAGAGCCGACTCGGACGGATACGGGACCACGCACTTGAACAGGAAGCGGTCGAGCTGCGCCTCGGGCAGCGGGTAGGTGCCCTCGAGCTCGATCGGGTTCTGGGTGGCGATCACCCAGAACGGATCGGGCAGCGGGTGCACGGTGCCGGCGTAGGTGACCTGACCCTCCTGCATGGCCTCGAGCAGCGCCGACTGGGTGCGCGGTGTGGCGCGGTTGATCTCGTCGACCAGGACCAGGGAGGCGAAGATGGGACCGGGCCGGAACTGCAGCCCGTCCGCGTGCGGCATCTCGCTGCCGGTGATGTCGGCGGGAAGGAGATCGGGCGTGCACTGTACCCGCGCCAGCGTTCGTCCCACCGCGTTGGCCAGGGCCTTGGCCAGCTGGGTCTTGCCCAGCCCCGGCAGTCCCTCCAGCAGGACGTGCCCGCCGGCGGTGACCGCGGTCAAGAGCTCGGCCACGAGCCGCTCCTGGCCGACGATGGTCTCGGCCAGCGCCCGCGCCACCCGGGCGAAGTCGTCCCCGAACGCCTTGACCGTATCTGCCGAAAGCTCGAGCTTTTCCGTCACTTCACTGACCTGCCGAAAGCTCCATGTCTCCCGTCACTCGGACTCCCCGGCCAGACCGAGGTGCTCCTGGACCGCAGCGGAGTATGCGCGAAGGGCCGGAGCGCGCGGTCCGTGTGCGCGGACCCCGCCCGGTCCCGCTGCGTGGGGCGCGCCGGCCCGACTCCCGGTCTCATCGGCGATCCGAACCGGCGGGTCGAGGGGCCAGGCCCCCTCGCCCGAGGCGTTCTCCGGGGCGCCGGGCGCCACGTCCACGAAACGCCTGGGGAGGTCGGCCACGGGCACCGCCGTGTCCACCGGAACGTTGGCTGCCGCCGGCTGGGCGCCCACCTCGCGGCCTCCGGTGCCGGCTCCGGCTTCGCTGACGGCCGGACCGCCCGACCCGGGCGCCTCGGACGGGCCGGGACTCGCAGCGAGGGCTTCACCGCCGGACGCTGTCACCCGGCCCGATCCCGCCCCGGGCTCCGCTGCGGTGCGGTGCGCCGCGCTCGGCGCGCCCTCGGCCATGGGCCCGGGGGCCGCCGGATCCGCGGAGGCGATCTCCACCGGGGACGCCGCCGGGAGCGTCGCGGCCGCACCCGCCGAGCCCCTCGCGCCCGCTGCCCCCGGTAGGACGTGCAGATAGGTCGCGGCCAGCAGCAGGATCACCGGCACGAAGACGCGGCGCCGGGCGCGGGGGCCGGGGCGCTCGAGCGAGGGCAGGCGGGCCCGCCACTCGTCGGCGTTCTCCTCGGCGCGCGCCAGGACGAAGCCCGCGCCGCCCGCCCGCGCCGACGCCGGGCGTCGCAGCTGATCGAGCGCGGAGGTGAGCAGGGCTCGGGTGCCGAACCGGTCGTCCGCCGCGCGGGCGGCCCACGCCTCCGAAGGCCGGCCGCGGAGGGCGACGGCCAGGGCGGCCGCCAGCACCGGGAGCGCCGCGAACGCCGCGGTCACCGTACCCGAGTGGGACCGCCAGCCCAGGTGGATCGCCCCGCCGGCCAGGGCCACTGCCGCCGCAACCCAGAGCGCGGCGGCGAGCTGGTCCCGTGCCGTCTCGCGCCACAACCGGGCCCGCACCGCCGCCAGTAGGCGCTCGGTCTGCGGTGCTTGCGACGGCAGCCGTGACGGGGTCATACGCCGATCCAAGCCAGCCAGACCCCTCGGGTGCTCCAGACGGTCGTCGCGAGCCCGATCTGGAGCAGCGCCTCGACCGAACGTCCCGACTGGCCGGGCGCCGCGCGATCCAGCACGTGGACACCGATCCCGATCGCTGCCGCCTCGACTGTCAGGGCCAGGACTCCCGCCGCCAGCACGCCGCTCCCCGCGGCCCCGGCCAACCCGATGGCCAGGAGCAGCGGCAGGGGCGGAGCCAGCAAGAGGGCGAGCCCGGCCAGTGCCTGGCCCGGGCCCGAACCCTCGACTCGCGATCCTACACAGCGCGGTCCGACCAGGGCAATCGCCAGGGCCTGTGCGACCAGCAGGCCGCGCAGGGCCGACTCGAAGAGTGCGACGGTGCGGCCCGGGCTGGCCGGTGCGAAGACCTGCCCGCCGAGCCAGACCGCCACCGGCAGCAGGCACGCCAGCCCCGCCAGGCCCACCGCGCGCAGCGTGGGTGTGAGCGTCACGGCGAGACCCCGCCTTCGAGTGCGCTTGCGCCTTCGAGCTCGCTCGCGAATCGGAAGGAGAAGTCGTGGCGCGAGAGAAGATGGGTCGCGAGCTCGATTCGCTGCACGCCGGCCCGGGATCCGTCCAGCCCCCAGCGAAGCGCAGTGCGATCCGCAGCCATCGCCGAGGCGGGCGGCCCGAGGTGTGCGGGCAGATCGACGGCCACCTGGTCCGGAGCCAGCCCGTCGATGCGCAGGCGGGTGTGTCGGCCGTCGGCGGAGAAGGAAATGCTCGCGGGACGGGTCATCAGGCCGGCGCCCAGCAACACGGTCGCCGCCAGAGGCACGATCAGGAGCGTCGCCGCGCGCCGCAGCACCAGGGTGCCCACGCCGAAGGCGACGGCGTAGAGCACGAAGAACGCGACCAGGGCGTCGCGGGCGGCGGGCGCGCGGGCGCTCGCCCGCGCCGTCGGCGAAGCCGGAAGCGGCAGCGCCAGCAGGGCGGACAGGCGCTCTTCGACGGCGTCTCCGGCGCCCGCGTTCGCGAGATGCGCCCCGTCACAGCCCGCCGCCGAGCGCCACTCGGCGAGCTGCGCGGGCGGGACGTCGACCCCGAGCACCCGACCGCAGGCCCGCACGTAGTCGCGCAGGGCTCCGAGCTGGGCCGCGTCCAGCCGGGCCAGGGCGCCGCCTTCGATCACCAGTGCGTCGGCGGTGGCAAACGCCCAGGCGCTGCGCGGAAGCCCGTCGGGTTCGACGGCGAGAGACGTGAAGGCGCCGGATGCGTGGGGCTCGGCGGCGACGAAGGCAACGGTTCGCCGTCCGGCCGGCGGGAAGCGCGGCGACACTCGGGTGCTCGCGCTGCCCCCGGGCCCGTTCACCTGGACCGAAATCGCGTCCCCGTCGAGTCCCGGCTGCGCGGGCAGCCTGACGGTCCGCGTGCGCCCCGCCTCGATCTGGATCTCGGAACGGACCGGCCAGGCGCCGCCGATCTCGAGCTCGACCGGTCCGCCGCGATCCGACGCGATCCGGAGGGTGAGCTCGGTCCACTGTTCGGGGCGCGCGTAGCCCTCCCAGGCGAGGCGGGCCTCGACGCCGAGCTCCGCCGCGGCCGGACCGGCGCAGCAGCAGAGCGCCCCCAGCCAGGCCGCCACGGAGACCGCCACGGCGACGGTGGGCGGCGGAGGGCACGCCGGGCGCACGGGTCAGCGGACGGTCAGATTGAGGGCGACGGCGATCCGCGCCGTGATCAGGTTCTTGTCGCCTTCCCACCAGCGCGAGGAGTCCGGATTCACCCAGGAGCCGTCCTCGTTCTGCAGGCTCAGCATCTTCTCCGCGAACTCGTTGCGCCAGTTGTGCTCGACGCCCTCGGTCGAGACCACCACGGCCTCGTCGTACGCGGCCATGCTCTTGGCGAAGACCGTGTAGTAGTAGTACTGGCCCTGGGCGTTGCCCGATCCGGGGTTCTCCTCGAGGGTGTAGTTCGCGCGGATCCAGTCGTAGGCCGCCCGAACCCGGGGGTCGTTCTTGTCCACGCCAGCGAAGAGCAGGCTGATCAGGCCGGCGTGGGTCATGCCGCCGTAGGAGGTCGTGCCACCGTGAGGGCTGTAGCCCGGCATGTAGGTGAAGCCCCCGTCATTGCCCGCCCACTCCTGGTCGTTGCTCTCGCTGCGGTTCTGGCAGCGCGAGAGGAACAGGAGCGCGCGTTCCCACACCTCGCTGTCGGGGTCGAAGGAGCTGGCGCGAAGCGCCTCGATAGCCATGTACTGGTTGGAGAGGTCGGGCCGCTCGTCGCCGCCGTAGCCGATCCCACCGTAGTACGCGTGGCTCCGGTCGTAGCCCTCGCCCTCGTCGACCTGCAGGCCCGCCAGGAACCGCTGGGCGCGCTCGACGACGCGCTTGTACTCGGGGTTGCCCGTGGCCTGGAGCGCCACGATGGAGACCGCGGTGTTGTAGTTGCGATTCTGGTTCGTCTCGCCGATCGACCCGTCCGGGTTCACGTGGGCCAGGATGAAGCTCAGCGGCCGCGAAATGAAGGCGCCGTCCACCTCCGAGTAGCCCCGATGGCTCTCGAGATAGGCGCGCAGCGCGATGGCGGTGATGCCCACCGAATCCGACCAGGAGCCGTTCTCCGCCTGGGTGCCGCGCAGGTAGTGCAATCCCCCGTCGATGGCTCGCTTCGCCTTGCTGCGCAGGGCAGGATCCATCTTCGGCTCTTCGGAACCCCGCGCCGGAGCGGCGACCACGATCACCAGAGCGAATGCGAGTGCCGTCAGTCGGCTCATGTCACGCGTCTCCTCGGGGGCTTCCCTCTATCCCCCGGCTGGGCGGCGCGGGAGCGCAAGACTACCCGATCGACTGCCAGGCACAGGGCGCCGCACAGCGCGTACCCGACACTCATCGTCCAGGGCCCGGCGTAGCCGTAGCGGAGAGATCCCACCGGCGTGTGGGCGTAGAACCAGGCGCCTCGCAGGTAGTCGACCTCGGCGAGGGCCGCCAGGGTGCTGAGGGGGCTGACGGCGACCAGGACGTCGAGGGCAGCCGCCGGCCAGTCGAAGGCCTCGGCCGCGGGCCCCAGCCAGACGGGGGCCATGGCCAGCAATCCGGCGACGACGGCCACGCACGGAATCGCGAGCCGCGGCTCGGGAAGGAGCGACTCCGCCAGGCGGGCTGCCGCCGCGAGCAGCAGAACGAGGGCGCCCGTTCCCACACCGAGGCTGACGGCCGCCGGAAGCGGGGCGCCGAGCAGCCCGATCGACGCGCCCGCAAGGAGCGCCGCGTATGCGCTCCAGGCCAGCACCGGCGGCCGCTCGGGAAGCAGGAGCAGCGCGGCCGTCGCGACGGCCGCCGCCTGGAAGAACGGCTCCTCGCTCCACACCGCGGTGCCCGACAGGACACACACGAGAAGCACGACCGCGTGAAGCGCGCGCGTGCTGGCTGTCGACCCGTCGCTCGCCATCCCTCGCCGAGTATAATCCGCCGCCATGAGCGCCGACGAGGAGCCCGCCCCGGATCCCGCGTCCATCATACGGCTCGCCACGAGCTACTGGGAGTCGCAGTGCTTCCTGACGGCCAACCGGCTGGGCGGATTCGAGGCGCTGGGCGACGGGCCGAAGCCGGCGGACGAGGTCGCCCGGGCGCTCGCATTGTCGCCGCGCCCGACCCGGCTCCTGCTCAAGGCCTGCGTCGGCCTCGAGCTCCTGCTCGAAGACGAGCGCGGCTTCCGCAACCACCCGAGTGCCCAGGTGTTCCTCGTGCCAGGCGGTGTGGCATACCTGGGCAACGCCGTGCGCTACGGCGACGACATGTGGACCCCGTGGACCGCCCTCGCTGCGGCGCTGCGCGAGGGTACGCCCCGGGTCGCCACCGAGACCTACACCGGTGACGATCCCGAGAAGACCCGCAACTTCGTCTACGGCATGCACAACCGCGCCATGGGCATCGGCATGGCGCTGGTGGGGATGCTCGACCTGTCCGGCCGCCAGCACCTGTTGGACGTGGGGGGCGGGCCGGGCACCTACGCGGCGCTGCTCACCCGGGCGAACCCGGGCCTGCGTGCCACGGTGATCGATCTGCCCGAGGTGGCGGCGCTGGCCGACGAGATCCTGACGGAGATGGGCGCCCGGGAGCAGGTGGAGCCGCTGGCCGGCGACTACCGCGAGACGCCGTGGCCGACTGGGATCGACGCGGTCCTGATCTCCGGCGTCTTCCACCGCGAGACCGAGGACACCTGCCGGGAGTTCATCGCGCGGGCGCGGGAGGCGTTGGCGCCGGGCGGCCTGCTGGCGGTCGCGGACGTCTTCACCGACGCCGGCGGCGCCACTCCGGTGTTCGCCGCGCTCTTTGGACTCAACATGATGCTGAGCGCGCCAGACGGCGGCGTGCACGCCGACGCCGACGTGGCGCAATGGCTCGAGGACGCGGGCTTCCGCTCGGTCGACCGGCGACCCTTTCCGCCGCCCATGCCCCACCGGGTGGTGACGGGCGTGGTGGCCCGTGTGGGGACTGGCGCCGACGCGGGGGTGCGCTAGCGCCGTGCGCAAGGTCTGCGTCATCGACGTGGTCGGCCTCACGCCCGAGTTGCTGCGCCACACGCCGCGCATCGCCGAGGTGGGCGAGGCCCGGCCCTGGCGCAGCCCGATTCCCGCGGTGACCGCCACTTGCCAGGCGACGCTGTTGACGGGCCTTGCCCCGTCCCAGCACGGCGTGGTCGGCAACGGCTGGCTCTACCGGGACACCCGGGAGGTGCGCTTCTGGCAGCAGTCGAACAGCCTGCTTCGGGGCGAGAAGCTCTACGAGGGCGTGCGCACCGCCAAGCTCTTCTGGTGGTTCAACCAGGGTGCCCCGGTCGAGTGGTACGCAACGCCGAAGCCGCACTACGGGAGCGATGGCTCCAAGGTCTTCGGAATCATCGACCAGACCGGCTGCGAGCTCGAAGCGAAGCTGGGGAAGTTCCCGTTCCCGACCTTCTGGGGCCCGGGCGCCGGGCTGGCCTCGACGCAGTGGATCGCGGGCGCCGCCGCCGCGGTCCTGCGCGGCAACCGCCCCGACCTGACCCTCGTCTACCTGCCCCATCTCGACTACGACTACCAACGCTTCGGCCCCGGCGATCCCCAGCGCGCCGTCGAGGTGGACGCCTGTGCGGGCCTGGTGATCGACGCGGCGCGCGAGATCGGCGCGACCCCGATCGTGCTCTCCGAGTACGGCCTCGTCCCCGTGTCGCGACCCATCGACATCAACCGCGAGCTCCGCCGAGCCGGCTGGCTCACCGTGCGAGACGGCCCCTTCGGCGAGATGCTCGAGACTCACGAGTCCCGCGCCTTCGCCGTCGCCGACCACCAGCTCGCCCACGTCTACGTGAAGGACGTTCCCCTCGCCGAGGTGCGCGCTCGCCTCGAGGTCCTCCCCGGCGTGGCGAAGGTGCTCGACCCGGCCGACATCGATCTGGGCCACCCCCGCGCTGGCGACCTCGTGGCCCTGGCCGAGGAGGACTCGTGGTTCCACTACTACTACTGGCTCGACGACGACCGCGCCCCCGACTTCGCCCGCACGGTCGACATCCACCGCAAGCCCGGCTTCGACCCGTGTGAGCTCTTTCTGACCTCGAAGCTCCGAGCCGGGCTACGCCTCGCCCAGAAGACGATCGGCATGCGCTACCGAATGGACGTCGTCCCCCTCGCCCCGGAACGGGTGAAGGGCAGTCACGGCCTCCGGCCGGCGCCGGACAAGGGCCCGGTGATCGTCGGCCCCGGCCCGCCCGACGACATGATCGACTTCAAAGCGTACGCGCGCTCACTCCTTGGCTAGGGCCGCCGCGATCTCGTCGAGGACCGCCGGATCGTCGATCGTGGCGGGCGCCGTGTAGCTCTCTCCGTCGGCGATCTTGCGCATGGTGCCGCGCAGGATCTTTCCGGACCGGGTCTTCGGCAGCCGCTCGACCACCAGCGCCCGCTTGAACGCCGCCACCGGCCCCACCTGCTCGCGCACCCGGTCGACCAGCTCGCTCACCAGCTCCGCCGGCTCCCGCTCCGCCCCCGCCTTCAGGACCACGAAGCCGAGCGGCACCTGCCCCTTGAGCGAATCGGCGACGCCGATCACCGCGCACTCCGCTACGTCCGGGTGGCCGGCGAGGGCCTCTTCCAGCCCGCCGGTCGAGAGCCGGTGCCCCGCGACGTTGATGATGTCGTCGGTGCGGCTCATGATCCAGAGATAGCCGTCGGTGTCCTCGTACCCGGCGTCTGCGGTCTGGTAGTAGCCGGGGAAGCGCTCGAGATAGGCGCTCCGGAAGCCATCGTCGTTGTTCCAGAGCGTGGGGAGGCAGCCCGGCGGGAGCGGGAGCGCGACGACGAGGCTCCCGGTCTCGCCCGCCGGAAGCTCGGCGCCGTCGTCGTCGAGGACGCGCACATCGTAGCCCGGCACCGCGCGGGTGGGAGAGCCGTGCTTCACCGGCAGGGGCTCGATCCCGCGGCAGTTGGCCGCCATGGGCCAGCCGGTTTCGGTCTGCCACCAGTGATCGATCACCGGAACCGAGAGAGCGCGCTCGGCCCAGGCCACGGTGTCCGGATCCGCGCGCTCTCCCGCCAGAAAGAGCGTTCGCAGCGACGAGAGGTCGTAGCGGCCGACCCACTTCGCCTCCGGATCTTCGCGCTTGATCGCGCGAAATGCCGTCGGTGCCGTAAAGAGCGCGTTCACACCGTGCTCCGCGACCACCCGCCAGAAGGCGC
Organism: Pseudomonadota bacterium; assembly: GCA_027295775.1. GTDB lineage: Bacteria > Myxococcota_A > UBA9160 > UBA9160 > UBA4427 > JAPUKG01. The sequence continues at coordinate 7,864 of JAPUKG010000296.1, read as the reverse complement.
CGGCGTCCGGCGTCCCCACCGGTTTGCCTTCGTAGAGAATGGACGTGCAGCCGAACAGAAGAGGCGCGTACACGATGTAGGAGTGACCGACCACCCAGCCGATGTCGGACGCCGCCCAGAAGACCTGGCCCGGCTCCATCCCGTAGACGTGGCGGAGGCTCCAGTGGAGGGCCACCGCGTGCCCGCCGTTGTCGCGCACCACGCCCTTGGGCACACCCGTCGTGCCCGACGTGTACAGGATGTACAGGGGATCGGTGGCCTGGACGGGAACGCAGTCGGCCGGTGCGGCGGCGGCGGCGAGCTCGGCCCAGTCGGCGTCGCGGCCCGGGCGGAGCTCGAACGCCTCGGCCTCGCGCTGGAGCACCACCACCCGCCGCGGTGCGTGGGCGGCGATCTCGAGGGCGCCCTCGAGGAGCGGCTGGTAGGCCACCACGCGGCCGGGCTCGAGCCCGCACGATGCGGTCAGGATCACCACCGGCTGCGCGTCGTCGATGCGGGTCGCCAATTCCCTGGCGGCGAATCCGCCGAACACCACCGAGTGGATGGCGCCCAGGCGCGCACAGGCGAGCATCGCCATCGCCGCCTCGGGCACCATCGGCATGTAGATCAGCACCCGGTCGCCCTTCCCGATGCCCAGGTCACGGAGCGCGCCCGCCAGCGCCGCGACCCGGTCGCGCAGCTCGCGGAAGCTGAAGGTCTCGACCCGGCCCACCATGGGGCTGTCGTAGACCAGTGCGCGTTGGTCGCCCCGGCCCGCGTCCACGTGCCGGTCGAGGGCGTTGTGGCAGGTGTTGAGCTCGCCGCCGGGGAACCAACGCACGAAGGGCGGCTTCGATGCGTCCAATACCGTGTCCCAGCGTCGGCTCCAGTCGATCCCCTCCGCCGCCTCGGCCCAGAACGCCTCGGGGTCGCGAAGGGAGCGCGCGTGGGCCTCGGCGTGGGTGGGGGGGGTCATCCCGGGATCAAGACTGGGGCTGGGCGGATGCCGGCTCCGGGCTGGGCTCCTCGCGGTCCAGGAACGTCTCGATGATCAGCACGGCCACGCCCACGACGATGAACGAGTCGGCCAGATTGAAGGTCGGCCAGGTGTACCCGCCCCAGAGATGGACGTCGAGGAAGTCGATCACCTCGCTGTAGAGGATGCGGTCGATCAGATTGCCGAGCGCGCCGCCCAGGATCATCCCCAGCGAGGTCGCGGCCATCCGGGCGCCGGGCTCGAGCTTGCGAAAGAAGACGAGCAGCAGCCCGATGGCGATCACGGTGGTCCCGATGAAGAAGATCAAGCGCTGCTCGAGCGAGCCACTGGCGAAGAAGCTGAACGCCCCGCCCGGGTTGCGCACGTGGGTCAGGTCGAAGAGACCCGGGATCACCTGCAGGACCTCGCCGTAGTGGAACTCGGCGATGATCATCTGCTTGGTCAGCTGGTCGAGCGGAAGCGTGATCAGCAGGGCAGCCAGGAAGAACTTCATCTTGGGCGTCATGAACAGTGCCATCCTAGCGTATCCCCGCGGGGTATCCGAGCGGGGAGGTTGGTAGATCGCCCCCTATATATTACCGATATTGACTATATCTAGTAAAATATGTAATATTAGGAGTCGTGAGACCGACCGCCAAGAGCCTCATCCTCGACCTCCTCTCCACCCTGCGCCGGGGCTCGATGCCGGTGCGAGCGCTGGTGTCCGCGGGAACCCTCTTCGGCATTCCCGACAACAACCTGCGGGTCGCTCTCGCGCGCTTGCTCGCAACCGGCACCGTCGAGCGCGACGAGCGGGGCCGCTATCGGCTCGGGCCGGCGGCCCAGGCCGTCGACCAACAGGTGGTCTCGTGGCGGCGGATCGAGGAGCGGGCCGGACGGTGGCGGGGCCCCTGCGGCTGGCTGGGCGTCCACACCGCGAATCTCCCGCGCGCGCGGGGTCCCGAGCGCCGGCGCCGCGAGCGCGCCCTGCTCTTCCTCGGCTTCCGAGAGCTCTCGCCGGGTCTCCACGTGCGTCCCGACAACCTGACCGCAGGCGCCTCCGGTGCGCGAGAGCAGCTGGCGGCTCTGGGCCTGGGCAGCCCGGCCCCGCTGTTTCGCCTGAGCGAGCTCGATCCGGCCACCGATCGCCGCGCGCGCGGGCTCTGGGACGTGGCCGCCCTGCGCGCGGGCTACCGGGACTCGCTCCGCGACATCGCGTCGAGCGAGGCGCGCGTCCCCGCCCTGCCGATCGAGTCGGCGATGGTCGAGACCTTCCTGCTGGGCGGCCGGGTGATGCGCCAGATCGTGCTCGACCCGCTCCTCCCCGAGCCGATCGCGCCGGCGGCGGAGCGCCGCGCCCTGGTCGACGCCATGCGCGCCTACGACCGGCTGGGCCGGACCTGCTGGGCCGAGTTCCTGGCGCGCCACGGCGTGCCCCATCTTCGCAATCCCGTCGACCTGCGGGTCGGCGAGGGAATTCGCGCGACGACAACCCCCGCAACGGGAGAGGCCGCATGAGTGCATCCGCCGAAGCCACCCCCAACCCGGTCGACTGGCGCGACCTCCTGAGCCGAGAGGAGATCGACAGCCTCCTCCAGCGCAGCGACTGGCGCGCATGGCGCACCGTCGTCGTGAACTGGGCGATCACCGCCGGCGCCATGGGGATGGTGGCGGTCTGGCCCAACCCGCTCACGATCGTCGCCGCGCTCTTCCTGATCGGCGCGCGCCAGCTGGGGCTCGCGGTCCTCATGCACGACGCGTCGCACCGTGCCCTGTTCGAGAATCGCAGGCTGAACGACTGGGTGGGCACCTGGCTGGCCGCGTACCCGGTCTGGTCCGACCTCCATACCTACCGGTCGTATCATTTGCGCCACCACGCCCACACCTGGACCGACAAAGACCCGGACGTGAATCTGGCCACGCCCTTCCCGATCACCCGCCAGAGCCTGTGGCGCAAGGTGATGCGCGATCTCACCGGCCGGACCGGTCTCAAGTTCGCGCGCTTCAGCATGCGCCGCGACTTCGGCACCGAGGGCAGCTGGCGCGAGCGCTGGGTCCGGGCGATCCGCTCGCCGCGCTTCCGCGGCATGCTGCTCACCAACGCCGTGCTGCTCGGCCTCGTGACGCTGGCGGGCTACCCGGCCCTCTATCTGCTCTGGGTCGGCGCCTACCTGACGACCAACACGCTGGTGACGCGCATCCGCGCCATCGCGGAGCACAGCGTGGTTCCGGACCCGACGGACGAGCTCCAGAACACGCGAACCACCCGCGCGAGCTGGTGGGAGCGCCTGCTGCTCGCGCCCAACCACGTGAACTATCACCTCGAGCACCACTTGCTCATGACCGTGCCGCCCTACAACCTGCCGCGCATGCACCGCACGCTCGGCGAGCGCGGCGTGCTCGACCGGGCGCTGGTGGCGGACAACTATTGGGACGTCCTCGAGCAGGCCTCGTCGAAGGCGGCGTAGTGCGGGCCGGCCTTCGGCCGGGTGGGAGTCGCGGGCCGGCCGCGCGCATGGCTGTAGGATGCGCCCTTGGAGGACGCTGAATGGACCCCTTCCAGGATCGCGTTGCGGTGATCACCGGCGGCGCCGGCGGCATCGGGATGGCCATGGCCCGGGCGTTCGCCGGACGCGGCGCCCGGCTCGTGCTGGCCGACATCGACGAGGAGCGGCTCTCGCAGGCGGCCAAAGCGCTGTCCGAGGAGGGCGCCGAGGTGGCGGGTGTGCGCACCGACGTCACCGACCCCTCCAGCGTCGACGCCCTCGCCGACGCCACCTACGAGCGGTTCGGCGCGGCCCACCTGGTGTGCAACAACGCCGGGATCGCTGTCCTGGGTCCGATGGTGAACGCCACCCTGGCGGACTGGCGCATCACCATGGACATCAACTTCTGGGGCGTCGTCCACGGCTGCCAGTCCTTCGTGCCGCGCATGATCGAGGGGGGCGAGCGCGGACACGTGGTGAACACCGCCTCCATGGCGGGCCTCACCGGAATGCAGTGGCTGGGCGTCTACTGCGCGTCGAAGTTCGCGGTGGTGGGTCTCACCGAGTCACTCTTCCGAGAGCTGCGTGAGCACGGCATCGGCGTCTCGGTGCTGTGTCCCATGATCGTCGAGACCAATCTGGGAGAGCACACCCAGCAGATCCTGAAGAAGTCGAAGGAGCGGACCGCCGCGGTCGCGCCGCCCCAGGGTCAGATGAAGGGCGGCGTCATCCAGCCCCCCGAGGTGGCCGAACGCGTGGTGCGCGCCATCGAGCGCGGACAGCTCTACATCCTCACTCACGAGGAGCAGCGCGAGATCCTGCGCCGGCGCGCGGCCAAGCAGGACGAGGTCTTCGAGCCCGACCACTGGGCGCTCTAGGGATCCTCGCTGCGGCTCTTCTTCCGGATGAGCGCGAGGTTTCGGTAGTAGACGAAGGCGTTGGGCAGGTACGCCAGGGTGAAGACGACATTCTCCAGGTGGATCGCGTAGATCAGCAGGATCAGCGAGCCCACGATGCTGAGGTACCAGAAGGCCACCGGTACGAAGCTCTCGCCCCGCCGCTCGGACGCCACCCACTGAAGCAGGAAGCGCGAGCCGAAGGCCACATTGCCGAGCAGCCCGAAGGCCAGCCAGACGGAGTTGTCGCTCCAATCCATCATGGGTCCCACTCCCCGGTGATCCCGGTGGTGCTTCTCCGGTCTCCGACGGGGCATGATAGGCTGGCCGCCTACCGGCGTGGAGCTGCCGTCGATGCGAACCCGATGCTGGAGCCCGTGGGCCTACCCGAGGCCACGCGCCGTCGCCCTCGCACTGCTGGGAGTCGTCGCTCTTCTCCCCCACGGGGCGACGACCGCCCGCGCCGAGGTCCCGTTCCCCACCTGCGCCTCGGTTGGCTGCGCCGATCCCTACGACTACGGCGCCTACCTGAAGAACGATCCCGCGAACGTTCTCGATCCCCCGAGTCCGGAGGAGCGCGTTCCGAACGACTTCAATCCGGCGTCCGGCGAAGCCTGGAAGTTCCTGAGCGAGACCGGGCTCAACATCGTCGAGGCCTGGGGACTCACCACCGGCCGCCCGGACGTGGTGATCGCCGTGCTCGACAGCGGCATCCTGTGGGCCGCGCCGGACGTGCGCAACAAGGCCGCCCTCAACACCGACGAGCTTCCGGTTCCGGTGGGCTGTCCCGACCCCGTCTCTCCGAGCCAGCTTCCCCACGATTGCAACGGCGACGGCGTGGTGAACGTGGTCGACTTCGCGGGCCAGGTCTGCCCCGGCGGTCCCGTCGCCGACGCGAACGGGAACGGCGCCCTCGACGCCCAGGACCTGATCCTGCTCTGCTCCGACGGCGTGGACGGTGTGGCGGGCGCAGCGGCGCCGGTGGCCAACGGCTACATCGACGACATCAGCGGCTGGGACTTCCACGAGGACGACAACGATCCCTTCGATGACGTGGACGCCGGGCACGGAACCGGCCAGGCCCACGACTCGACCGCCGAGGCCCACAACTTCGGCGGCTTCCCGGGCGTGGCGCCGAGCGCGATGTTCCTGCCCCTGCGCGTGGGTGACCACTTCGTCGCGGTGGGCCAGGACTTCGCCCGGGCCGTGGTCTACGCCACCGACTGGCGAGTGTCGGTGATTCAGGAGGCGCTGGGCGCGGTCAGCCAATCGCCTGTCGGCCAGGCCGCCGTCGACTACGCGTACGCGAACGGCGTACCCATCATCGCCAGCGCCGCCGACGAGGAGAGCCGCCACCACAACTATCCCGCCAACTTCGAGCACACCATCTGGGTGAACTCGATCCGCGACGGCGACGGCACCCTGGCCGAGGCGCCGGATCCCCAACGCTACGACCTGCTGAACGGCTGCACCAACTACGGCGGGCGCGCCTGGATCGCCATCTCGTCCGCGAGCTGCTCGTCCGAGGCCACCGGCCGCGGCGCTGGCGTGGCCGGTCTGCTCGTCTCCCACGGCAAGAACCTGGTGGACGCGGGCGCCATCGAGGCGTGGGACGCTTTGCTTGGCATTCCATACTCGGCCGAGGAGGTTCGCCAGATCTTCCGCGCCAGCGCCGAGGACATCGACTACGAGGGGAACCTGGAGCTCGACATCGACTCGCTGATCTCGACGTTCCTGTCGGGACCCACCCCCGAGACCGCCTTCGGCTCGTCGCGCTTCCCCACCCAGGCGGGCTGGGACCAGTTCACGGGCTTCGGGCGGCCCGATACCGTGCGCATGCTCGACATCGCCGAGAACGCGATCCCGCCGGAGGCGGATCTCTCGGGCGGCCCGCGCTGGTTCGATGTCATCGATCCCGATGAGACCCCTTCGGTCGAGCTGCGCGGGTCGGCGTCGGCTTGGCGCGTGGACGGCTTCGTCAACGTCTCGATCCAGGCGGGCTGCGGCGTCCAGCCCACTGCGTTCGACGAGCTCGACACGCTCGTGGTGGTGGCGGGTCTCGACGCCGCGCTGCTGACCGTCTGGGACCCCGCCGCGACGGCGGCCAGCTGCGGCTTCGATCCAGCCGTTCCGATCGAGGATCCGGACGCGCACGCCGTGACCCTCCGCATGGTGGTGACCGACCGATTGGGGCGCCGGGGTGAGGATCGGCGCACCGTCGCCATCCACAGCGACCCGACCCTGCGCTTCCCGCCGCGCCACCTGGGCGCATCCGGGGAGGCGTCGCCCGCGCTGGTGGACGTGCGGCGCGACGGCAAGCTCGAGATCGTGTACGGAACGGGCGGGGGCGCCCTCCACGTTCTCAACGGCCGCAAGGGCAAGGACCTTCCGGGCTTCCCCGTCTACACGGACCCCATTCCGGTCCACGACTCGCCGGCCTACGACTCGGGCGCCGTCCCCATTCCGCGCGAGCCGATCATCGCCGGGGTGGCGGCCGACGACCTGGACGGCGACGGCGAGATCGAGATCGTGGCCGCCAGCGCCGAGGGCAAGCTCTACGTCTGGGACGCCCACGGCAATCGGCGCGCGGGCTTCCCGGTCGCCACGGACCCCGCCTTGTCGCTTCCGGAGGACCGCGACCGCTTCAACGACGCCGACGTCGGCATCTTCGCCGCCCCGACTCTGGCCGACCTGGACGGCCAGCCCGGTCTCGAGATCCTGGTCGCCGCCGCGGACGGCCACCTCTATGCGTGGCACGACGACGGCAGCGAGGTCGAAGGCTTCCCGGTGCGCGTCGCGGACCCGGAGCGCGTGGATCTCGATCCCGTGACCGGCAAGGCCACGCCCATCGCGGGACAGGACGTGCGCACCCGCGGGCGCAAGCTGATCGGCTCGCCCGCCGTGGGCGACCTGGACGGCGACGGCACGCCCGAGATCATCGCCACCAGCAACGAGGAGTATGGAGACGGAGACGGCTTCGGAACCAACTCGATCCTGCTCCAGCTCCTCCTCCAGGGCGTCGTCGAGATCGGTGATGAGTTCGATCTCGATACCACCGGCCGCGTCTACGCCATTCACGCCGATGGCAACGCTCACGACGGCGGGCCCTTCGTCGACGGCTGGCCCGTGGCGGTCCCGATGCTGGTCTCGGGACTCCTGCCCAACGTCGCCACCGGCATCCCCGGCGCGCCGGCCCTGGCCGACCTCGACCCGACCGATGGTGACGATGGCCTGGTGGTCGCCATCTTCAGCGCAGCCGGGCCGGCGATGGTGTACGGACCCGATGGGTCGCCGCTTCTCGGCGTCGACCTGTTCGGAAAGTTCAACAGTCTGGCGGCGGACTTCCCGGGTGGCGGCTTCGCCGTGACCGTTCCGGACTCGGTCGGCTCGGCGGACGGTCCCTTCGTCCCGGCCCTGGGCTCGGGCGCCTTCGGGGACCTGGACGGCGACGGCCTGCCCGAGTACGCCGCGCCGACCGTCGGGATCCGCAAGCTCATCGACGTGGCGGCGCCGGGCCTCCAGTCCTT
>JAPUKG010000295.1 GCA_027295775.1 Pseudomonadota bacterium | reverse complement strand
TAGAGCATCGCGAACATGCCGAAGGAGCCGACCAGGATGCCCAGCTCCACCCAGCTCGGCGAATACGTGCCCACCGTGAAGTCCATGCGGGGCAGCCGAAGGGTGCCGACGACGATGAGGAAGCGCTCGGTCCACATCCCCATGAGAACGCCCAGCCCCACGATGGCCGTCGCCAGCGGGCGCCGCCCCCAGCGGAACGACAGCACGCCGAGCGGAATGACGGTGTTGACCAGAATCATGCCCCAGAAGAGTCCGGCGTAGTCGCCCGTCAGCCGCTCCCAGAAGACGGCCATCTCGGAGGGCTCGTGTCCGTACCAAACCGTGATGTGCTCCGCGACGGTGAAGTAGCTCCAGATGACCGTAAACGCGACGAAGAGCAGCCCGAGGTTGTTGAAGACCTTGTCGGTGAGGTAGCTCTCGAGCCGCAGGCCCCGCCGCAGCAAGTACATCGCCAGCATCAACACGCCGATACCGGAGTAGATGGCGCCGACCACGAAGTAGGGACCGAAAATCGTGCTGTGCCACATGGGCGCGAGCGTCATGGAGAAATCCCACGACACGATGGTGTGCACAGAAACGGCGACGGGGATGATGATCACCGCCATCACCTTGATGCCCGCCTCCAGCGAGTGCCACTGCTGGGTCGTCCCTCGCCAACCGAGCGCCAAGAGGCGAAAGAAGCGGGCCTTCAGGCTCGCCGGCGTCTCGGCCAGCGCACGATCGCGCAGAATCGCCATATCCGGGATCAGCGGCAGAAGCAGATAGAGCACGCTCCCTGTCAGATACGTGCCGATCGCCATCATGTCCCAGACCAGCGGCGAGCGGAAATTGGGCCACAGGCCACGCGAATTCGGGAACGGGATCATGAACCAGAAGAGCCACGGGCGGCCCAGATGGATCAGAGGAAAGAGACCACCGATCGAGAGAGCGAAGACGGTGATCGCCTCCGCGCAGCGCGTTACCGGGCGCCGCCACTCGGCTGATGTGACCCGCAGGATGGCCGAAATGAGCGTGCCAGCGTGGCTGATGCCGATCCAGAAAACGAAGTTGGTGATGTAGAAGCCCCAGAACACGGGACGGTTGATGCCCGCCACCCCGATGTCGTTCTTGATCTGGTAACCCCAGGAGACGAAAAGCAGGCCCGCGATCGCCCCGGTGACGAGGCTGCCCAGGATGAGTCCGGGACGCACCCCGGTGAGCGGCCGGAGGAGAGCGGCTTCTTTGGACGCGTCAACCAACGTCGCCACGCTACTCGCCACCTCTCAAGTAGAAGACCGAGGGATGTGTACCCAGGTCCTCCAGGAGCTGAGAGGAGCGCTCGCTCCTCGCGAGTCGCACAACCTCGCTGGCCGGATCCTCCAGATTGCCGAAGACAATGGCGCGCGCCGGGCAAGATTGTGAGCACGCCGTCTGGATCTCGCCGTCCCCAACCTCCCGATCGTCGTCTTTCGCGAGGGACTGCGCGTCCTGGATACGCTGCACGCAGAACGTGCACTTCTCCATCACGCCGGCGGGGCGCACGCTGACATCGGGGTTCAGCTGCCGCTCGAGCGGTTCCGGCCACTCGCCATCGTGCCAGTTGAAGACGCGCACCGTGTACGGACAGTTGTTGGCGCAGTACCGCGTGCCGATGCAGCGGCTGTACACCATCGCGTTGAGGCCCTCCGGAGTCCGGTACGTCGCGTAGACGGGACAGACCGGCTCGCAGGGGGCCGAGGCGCAGTGCTGGCACAGCACGGGAGTGAAACGAACCTTCACGTCCGGGAAGGTGCCCTCGTAGTGTCGCTCGATGCGCAGCCAGTGCATCGAACGACCCTTGCGCGCTTCGTCCTCGCCCACGGTCTGGATGTTGTTCTCCGCGTGACACGCCACCACACACGCGCCGCAGCCCGTGCATCGGTCGGTGTCGAACACCATGCCCCAGCGAGTCATCCGACGTCCTCCTCGCCCGTATCCTGCGGCGCCCAGCCAACCGGGATCCTCTCGCTTTCACTCTGGTCAGTGTAGCTGCGACCCGAGCGCACCAGGGCGCCGGGGCCGAGCCGCTCGATGCGAACCCGCGTCGCCGCCCAAGCCGGCGCCGAGGTGCCCGCCACCTGGAGCCGGCCCACCAGATCCAGCGGGTTGGCGCCACGGCCCTGCGCGTATCGACCGTACTCGCGGTACCCCAGCCCCAGCGGCATACCGATGACCCCTGGCCGCGCCGCCGGGTCGACGACGGCTTGCGCCTGGACGGACCCCGTGGCCGAGTCGATGCGCAGGTGGTCTCCGTCGCGCACGCCGAGCTGTTCGGCGTCCGTGGGAGACAGCTCAACCCAGCTGTCCCACATGACGGTAGACATCGGATCGGGCAGCTCCTGCAGCCAAGGCCGGTTCGCCCCGCGGCCCGCCCCCGTCTTCAACGACTCGAAGGGAAGCAGCAAGTACGGGTATTCGGCCGCGGCGCCCTCGAAGCTGCTCGGTGAAGGCCCCGGGGCCGCACCGGTCGGGCCCGGAGGTGCGACTTGTGGCGCTCCGTTGCTGAAGATGCCCCCGCGCGCCAAAGCCGCGGTGTAGTAGTCGGACGCGTCTGCGCCGGCACCGCCCGGCAGACGATCGACGTCTCCCTCGATGCGCGTGCGCACCAGGTTCTCGAAGCTCGACCACGGGAAACTGCCGGCGATGGGGTCGCCCATCGCGGTGGCGAGCGCAAGGATCACGTCGGCCGGATGGTTGCCGCTACCGAGCGGCTCGACCACGGCTCGAGTCAGCCCGAGCACCGGCACGCCCACCGAGGTCGCCGGCTCCACCGCGTTGAAGCGTTCCAACTCGGTGTTCAACGGCAGAACCAGGTCCGCGTGCAGCGTCGTGTCGTCCCGGAAGCTGCTCAGAGCGACGACGGTCTCGACGCCGGCCAGGGCCTCGTCCAGCCCCCAGCTCGCCGGAAGCGTGTGCAGAGGATCGGCGTCGGCAACGATCAGCAGGTCTACCGGCGAATCCGACTCGCCGCGCAGTCGTGCCGCGAGCGCCGCCATCGTCGCCGGTTCGGACGCCGGTCCCGAGTCCAAAGCAGCGATGCCCCTCGCCAGTCCCAGATGTGTCGGCGCGAATACGCCTCCGGGCTGGCCCAGATTGTCGAGCAGCAGGTTGAGCCC
>JAPUKG010000294.1 GCA_027295775.1 Pseudomonadota bacterium | reverse complement strand
GCTTCGATCCGAAGTGGTGGAAGAGGATCCCCTCGGACACACCGGCGCGGGACGCGATCTCGGCGGTGGTCGCCCCGGCGAAGCCGCGCTCGGCGAAGAGCTCCCGCGCCGCCGCCGCGAGGCGATCGCGCTTCTCCTCCGGATCGCGCCGGTAGGCCCGGGGTCGGCTGTCGGGGGTGGTCTCGGGGGCGGCCATTGTTGAGTGGTACTTTACTGAGTATCACTCAACAATGCAAGGCCTCGAATTCCTCAGTGGGAGCGGGCCAGCTCCCGCTCCGAGAAGTCGCGGTTGCGAAGGCCCGGGTTGGGCTGGAGCTCCGTGACCACCAGGTTGGTCCAGGTCTCGAGCTGCAGGTGGTCCATGCGCATCTGCTTGGCGAACCAGACGATCTTCGGCTGGCCGTTCTCCTCGTCCTCGAAGCGCTGGATCGAGTCGGGATCCGCCTTCATCTCCTTGGCCATCAAGTTCTTGTTGTCCCAGTACAGGGTCCGGACCGGGACGTAGTTCTCCTTGTGCGCGTAGACCACCATCTTGGAGTACTCGGACTCCGCCTTCTTGGTCGGCGTCACCTGGATGACGAAGCAGTCGACGTCGCCCACCTTCTCGTCGGGCATCCTCTGGTAGATCCCGTCCTCGAACTCCTGAGGGATGATGTCCTCGAACGAGAAGTCGGTGCCGAAGACCGACTCGCCGCGCAGGTTCACACGGCGGACCCGACGGCTGCTGGGCCGGTAGACGAACTGGTCGTCGACGCCCTCCACCTTGTTGATGATCAGGTAGCCCAGGTGCCGCACGTCCTGGGGCGCGTGGTACTTGGCGATGGTCTTGGAGAGGATGCGGTCGCTGTCGGCGCGGAAGCTCAGGTAGCGGAGCCGCACCGAGGTCGACTGGATGGCGCGGCTCTGGTTTCCCGACTCCATCTCCAGGCTCTGGTCGTAGGAGTTGAAGCGGTTTGCGAGGATGCGTTGGTAGATGATGTCGCCATCGAGGTCGGCATCCGAGGTCGCTTCGGGCGCCGAATCGTGGCCCATCTCGACGGCCGCGTCCGCTTCCGCCTGCGCGGACGCTGCCGTCCCGCCTCCCAGAGCCAGGCTCGTCGTCAGTATCAGCGTCGCAGCAACTCGTCTCGTGCGCATCGGGTCCTCTCTGGCCAGTTCCGGTCCACCGGGGCGGCCCAGTATAGGACGGCTGCGCCTTGACCCGGGTTCCGCCCCCGAGTAGGGGTTGGGAGCCTCATGACGACCGACCCAGGCGACGATCGCGATCGCGACAGCCTCGCGGCGGCGGCCCACTACCGCGAGATCCTGAAGCCCGTCTTCCGCGACGAGAAGATGCTCCTGATCGGCGGACCGATCGTGGGACTCGCCGGTCTTGCCTTTCAGATGGGCAAGCTCTCGGGACAGCGACCCTTCCTGCTCGGGTCGTTCCGCGGCACGGGGCCCCTGCCCGAGCCGGACCTGGCGGACTGGTTCTCCCTCGACATCCGCTCGCCGAGCATCATGGACGAGTTCCGCTCCTACGAGGGGGCGCTCCGAAACCTCCCGCCCGAGGCCCGGGCGGCGATCGAGGCGTGGGACCCCGACGGTCGCGCGCGCGCTGCGGGATTGATCGTGCTCTCGGAGGTCGCCGAGGTCGCGGGCCGCCGTGCCTACGGACGGCGCCGAGCCGAGTGGCTGACCTTCGAGGACAAGCTGGCGGCGGAGGCGCTCTGGCGCGAGCTCGACGTCGCGCACGCGCCGTCGGAGATCGTGCCCGCCGAGCCCCAGGCACTTCGCGCCGCCGCCGGGCGACTCGACCGGGGCCAGGGCAGCGTGTGGGCGGGAGACGCGCGCGAGGGCATCCACGGCGGCGCCGAGGGTACGCGCTGGGTCCGGACCGATGCCGAAATGGACGCCGCCGGGGCCTTCTTCGCCGGGCAATGCGACCGCGTCCGCGTGATGCCGTTCCTGGAAGGCATCCCGTGCAGCATCCACGGCATCGTCTTCCCGGACACCGTCGTGGCTTTCCGGCCCGTGGAGCTGGTGACTCTGCGGAGCGCCAGCGAGGGCCTGCTGTACGCGGGTCTCGGGACGTTCTGGGATCCGCTCGACGCGGACCGGGAGGCCATGCGCGCCCTCGCCCGGCGGGTGGGCGCGGCGATGCGCGAGCGCGCCGGCTTCGTGGGCGCCTTTACCATCGACGGCGTCGTCGCCGAGGAGGGCTTCCTTCCCACCGAGATCAACTCGCGCTTCGGCGCTGGACTCGGCTCGATCGGGGCGGCGCTGCCCACGCTACCCCTCGCGGCGCTCACTCTCGCCGTCGCCGAGGGGGAGACGCTCGACTACCGGCCCGAGTGGCTGGAGGAGGTGATGGTGCGCGAGGCGGACCGACACCGGTCGGGACAGGGGGCGCGGGTCCTCCACCAGCCGCGGGAGGAGACAGTGACCAGGGAGCTCGTGGGCGACGGCGACGGCTTCCGCTTCGCGAATGACGAAGAGGAGGGGGACGCCAGCCTCATCCTGGGTCCCGCCGCGGCCGGCGCATTCCTGCGGATCTCGCCGCGGCCCGAGCGCATGCCGCGGGGTGGGTCGCTCGCGCCGTTCGTGGTGAAGGCGTTCGCCTTCGCCGACCGAGCGCTCGGAACCGGCCTCGGACCGCTCGAAGCGGCGCGGGATGTGCGCACCTAAGGAGCGCGGAGCAAGGAGACCGGGCTAGATGTGAGTCCTACGCATCTTGTTCAGCGCTGAGGGAGGGGCCCCACCGGAGGGTCTCTGGAAGACTGTGGGTAACCACACCTGCAGTCGAAGGAGATCCCCGATGAGGCCCCATCCGAAGGCAAAGGGTAACCCGTACCAGC
>JAPUKG010000293.1 GCA_027295775.1 Pseudomonadota bacterium | reverse complement strand
CGCCACGCGGCCGGCGAGGCGATCGATCACCGCCACCAGGAAGGCCTCCACTGCGGACGCGGTGTCGGGATCGGCCGGGTCGAGTGCCCGGCCGCCTCGGAACAGCGGCGGAATCCGCGTGAGGTGGGGATCGAGGCCGACACAGAGGGGATGGCCGAGGTCGCGGACCCGGGAGATCAGGTCGTCGGCGAAGTGTCGGTCGTCCGCCACGAAGGCGAGTGTATCGGAGCCGCCCTGCCGAGCTAGGATCGGGAGATGGGAGCCAGCGGTGGAGCGTTCGGGTTCGATTTCAGACTGGACGGGCGGTCCGGCGCTGCGCGGGCGGGCAGCTTCGCGACGCCCCACGGACCCGTGGCCACGCCGACCTTCATGCCCGTGGGCACCCACGGCGCGGTCAAGGCCATGACCGCGGAGCAGGTGCGGGCGGCGGGGGCCCAGATCGTGCTCGCGAATACGTACCACCTGTCGCTCCGCCCGGGTGAGGCGCTGGTGGAGAAGCTCGGCGGGCTGCACGCCTTCATGGGCTGGTCGGGTCCCATCCTGACCGACAGCGGCGGCTTCCAGGTGTTCTCCCTGCCGAGCGCCGAGCTCAGCGACCGGGGCGTGCGCTTCAAGAACGAGCTGACCGGCGACGTCGTGGACCTGACGCCCGAGCGCTCGATGGAGATCCAGAACGCCCTCGGCGCCGACGTGATCATGGCGTTCGACGAGTGCACGCCCTACCCGGCCGACCGCAAGCTCGCCGCGACGGGCGTGCGACGCACGCTGGCGTGGATGGAGCGCTGCCTGCGCGCCCACGGCCGACCCGAAGACCAGGCGCTGTTCGGCATCGTGCAGGGCAGCACCTACCTCGACCTGCGGGCGTCGTGCGCCGAGGCGCTGGTGGCGCTCGACCTCCCCGGCTACGCGATCGGCGGGGTCTCGGTGGGCGAGGGCTTTGAACTCATGTGTCGGATCACCGAGCACACCGCACCCCGGCTCCCGGAGGAGAAGCCCCGCTACCTGATGGGCGTCGGGCTGCCCGAGGACCTGCTCGCCGCCATCGGCTACGGCATCGACCTGTTCGACTGTGTGATTCCCACCCGCTACGCGCGCTCGGGCACCGCTTTCACCGTGCGGGGCCGCATCCGGCTCACCAACCGTCGCTATCGCCGCGACGCCTATCCCATCGACACCTCGTGCTCGTGCGCGGCGTGCGCCAGCGGGATGAGCCGCGCCTACCTGCACCACCTCTTCGCCGCCAACGAGATCCTGTCCGCCATCCTGTGCTCGATCCACAACGTCCACTTCTACGAGAGCCTGGTGGGGCGCGCCCGCGAGGCGATCCTCGCCGACCGCTTCGACGCGTTTCGCCGCGAGTTCCTCGCCAGCTACGCCCCGGCCGACTAAGCTACGCGGCCCATGTCAGGACCGAAGACGGGCGTATTCACTGACGGTTCGTGCGAAGGCAACCCCGGCCCGGGTGGCTGGGCTTTCGTGTGGGTGGAGGACGACGACATCCGCATGGAGAAGAGCGGCTCGGATCCCGAGACGACCAACAACCGCATGGAGCTCCAGGCCCTGATCGCCGCCTACGGGACGCTGCCCGAGGACGCCGAGATCACGGTCTACTCGGACAGCCAGCTGTGCGTGAACACGGTCAACCAGTGGGCCGCCGGCTGGGAGGCGCGCGGCTGGAGGCGCAAGACCGGACCGATCCAGAACCTCGAGCTGGTAAAGCGCCTCTACGCCCTGGCCGGCAGCCATCCCCGCGTCAAGCTCCAGTGGATCCGGGCCCACGAAGGCACTCGCTGGAACGAGTACGTCGACGAGCTCGCCCGCAGCGCGGTCACGCTTCGCTGACGCGTTCCCAGTGCAGGCACTCGTCGACGGGGCGGCGCGGCGGACGCCCATAGCGGCCCTTCGGCCAGCCGATCGGAAGCAGCGCGCAGCTCGGCGTCTTCTCCGAGAGGCCGAGGAATGCATCGATCTCCCTGCCGTCGGCCAGGTGCATGGTGGTGAGCGATGCGCCCAGTCCGACCGCGCGACACGCCAGCAGCACGTTCTGGATCGCGGGGAAGAGCGCCTGGAGCTGGTGCTCACCGCGCCGCTTCCAGCCCGCCACGAACAGGAGGACGGGCACCTCGTGCAGGTGCTCTGCCAGGTACAGCGCCGCCAGCATGTTGCGGCGCGAGGCCTCTGGGAAGTCCGGTGCCTTCCCGGCCTCGAGCGCGGGCTCGATGTAGGCGCGAAAGGAGCGCGCGTATCGCTCCGCCACGAAGGCGCGCCGCTCGGGATCGGTCACGGCCACGAAGATCCACGGCTGCCGGTTCCCACCGCTCGGCGCGAAGGTGCCGGCCTCGCACACCTTGCGGATGAGTTCCCGCGGGACAGGATCGCTCTCGAGCCTGCGGATCGCCCGCGTGGTGCGGATGCCCTCGAGAAGCGGAAGCTCCTCCCCGATGCGCTCGACTTCGCTGGGGTTCACGGCGCCCTCCCGGTCTCGTCTCAAGACCGCCCGTTGTGTGACCGACCCCATTCTAGAAGGGATCGCCAGAGGCGATCGGGTTCGACATGCGGTCAGTCGACATCCATCACGCGCGACGCGCCCACTGCATCCACGTCCTGCTCTCCGGCGAACGCACCGAGGAGGCGCTGGACTCGGCCCTCAGCTCCGCGGAATCACCGTCTTGCCGAGAGTCAGGATGCGCTGGAACCCCCGACGGTCCAGCGGGCACACCGAGAGACGCGACTGACGCACCAGCGAGATGTGCTTGAGGGCCGGATCGGCCTTGATCTGCGCCAGGCTCACCGGCTCCACCACCGCCACCACCGGCTTCACGTCCACCACCACCCAGCGCTCGTCCTTCGTGGTCGGGTCGGGATAGGACTCCCCCGTCACCCGGGCCACGCCCACCACCTCCTTGCCCTCGCCCGAGTGGTAGTACAGGACCAGGTCACCGTTCTTCATGGCCTGGAGGTTGTTGCGGGCCTGGGCGTTGCGCACGCCGTCCCAGTAGGTGGATCCGTCCTTCACGAACTGGTCCCAGGAGTACTTGAAGGGCTCGGACTTGATCAGCCAGTAGCCACGCGCGACTCGAGCCATGCGTCCTCCTCGTTCGGTCCGGAACTGTGCCAGACTGCGGCCCGATGGAGAAGGCCCCCGAGCTCGAGGACTGGCGCGCGGAAGGCTCGCCGCTGACGGTGCTCTTCGGGGAGCAGCGCGGCAAGTATCCCCAGGGCAACACCCTCCTTGTGGAGGGCACGCGGGAGGCGCTGGTCATCGATCCCTCGCTGGGGATGATCCCGCGTCGGGACCGCCTGCCCGCCGTGGACCGGGTGGTGAACAGCCACTGCCACGAGGACCACATCGCCGGCAACTTCCTGTTCCCGGACGTGCCGTGGCACTTCCACGAGCTCGACCTGCCGGGCATCCGCTCGCTGGATGCCATGATGGCGATCTACGACTACCCGGAGGAGATCGCCACGCCGTTCCGCCGCGTCGTGGTGGAGCAGTTCCATTTCACGCCCTGCGAGAATCCGGTGCCGTTCCGGGACGGCGACGTCTTCGATCTCGGCGACGCGACCGTCCGCGTCGTCCACACGCCCGGTCACACCCGCGGTCACTCCTGTCTCCACGTGCGCTGGCCTGGCGACGAGGGCGGCGCGCTCTACCTGGGCGACATCGACCTGTCGAGCTTCGGTCCCTACTACGGCGACGCCTGGTCGGACCTCGAGGACTTCGAGCGCAGCATCGAGACCGTCCGCGAGATCGAGGCGCGCTGGTACGTCACCTTCCACCACATCGGGGTGGTGGAGCGCGATCTCTTCCTCGAGCGACTCGATCGTTTCGCCGCCATGATCGCGAGCCGCGAGGAGAGGCTCCTCGCCTATCTGGCCGAGCCCCACGACCTGGCAGAGATCGCCGAGCACCGCTTCGTCTACCGCCCGAAGGATCCAGTGCCCTTCGCCTGGGCGGTCGAGCGCCGGAGCATGAGCCAGCACCTGGATCGGATGGTGCAGCGGGGAGCCGTCGAGCGACTGCCCGACGGGCTCTACCGCGCACTCGTGTAGCGCTCGTAGCCGAGGGCGCGAAGGGGGCCCGCGAGCGAGTCCTCGAGCGCGCTCGCCTCTTCGACCTCGAGGTACACCTCCCAATTCTTCTCGTTCGCCACGATCCGGCCGCGGTTTCGGGGCGAGCCCTCGGCATCGCGATCCACGGCAAGCCCGCCCAGGAGCACGGACTCGTCGAAAGGCTCGCCGACGAAGGTGCAGACGCGCTGGAGATGCGTGCGAGGGTCGCGGGTCAGGTCCTCGTAGCGAACCAACAGAGCGCGCTCCGGATCCCGGCGAGCCCGGTCCAGCACGAGCTCGCTCACCTCCGCGTAGACCCCGGTGAAGTCGGCGCGGGTCAGGGCCTGCCATCCGCCCGGCGCCGGCGGCCTGCCCGCAGCGAGGCGTTCGCGGCGACGCTTCTGGAGGGAGCTCTGCACGTCCACGGGGTGGCGCATGCAGAGCAGCACGCGTGCCCGGGGAAAGGCGGCGTAGAGTCGATCGAGGTGGTGCACATGGCGGGGCGTCTTCTCCAGAACCCGGCGAACACCGCGCGCCCGCTTCGCGAACGAGAAGAAGACGCGGAGGAGCTCCGGCCAGCGTTCCCGGGGCCAGTCCTGCCGCGGACCGAGCGCATCCAGCATCTCCGCCGCAGCGCCTTCGTTTCCCAGCAGGTAGCGGAGCAGCCGGCGGCCGCGCGGATCGCGGATCGCGAACACGCGCTCCGGATCCACGAACACCCCGGTCTCGGGCGATCGCACGCGACCCCCACCGCGCATCTCCCGTTGGACCCGGAAGGCCGGATGCTGATCGAGAGTGTGGCGAAGAGCCGTGGTCCCGCTGCGGTTGCAGCCGGCGATGAACACCGCGGCCTCGTCGACCATGCGCCGCTCGATCGCCGCGCAGGCCGCGTTCACGGCGCGCCCTCCCGGTGCGGAGCCAGGCGCGGCGCCAGGCCGAATGCGCACAGTGCGATGCACAGCCCGGGAAGCGCATAGCCGAAGGCCAGGTAGATCGTTCCGCGGCTGCGCGGCGCCAGATCAATCACGGCGGCACGCACCTCGTCGGGCTCGACGCGCAGCGCGGTGCGCCCGGAGGCGAGCACGACCGTCCCGACCCCGCTGTTGGCGACGCGCACCAGGGGACGGCGGCTCTCGACGGCGCGGAAGACCCCCTGGACCCGGTGCTGCTCCCGCGCGCCCGGCGTCGAGAAGAACGCATCGTTGGTGAGGTTGACCAGGACGTCGGCGCCCTGCGCCACGGTCTCGCGGGTGAGGTGCGGATAGATCGCCTCGTAGCAGATGAGCACGCCCAGCCGGCACCAGCCCGTCTCGAGGGGAGCCGCACTGGTTCCGGCGAGATAGGGGGTGCCCTCGAGCATCGGAGCGAGCAGGCGCGCCACACCCGGGAGCAGCAACAGCAGGGTCGGATCCTGCTCGGCGATCGAAAAGAGCCGGATCTTGTCGTACACGCCGCGCTCCTCGCCGCTGCCGTCCACCAGGAGAACGGAGTTGGCGTAGGCGTGGGGCGGCGTGTCGCCCAGACCCCGGCGCGGGCGCAGACGGCGCGACAGGCCCACGGCGATCTGCCGGTCCGGATCGTTCCCCAGCGCAGCGGCCAGCGAGCGCCGCAACGCCGCCGGGTCCTCGGGAACGAGGTCCACCGATGTCTCGCTCCAGAGAACCAGCTCGGCTCCGTCCGCCACCGCCTGCCGCGTCAGCTCGAGCTGCCGCTCCATGTTGCGCTCGCGGAACGCCTCCACCCAGCGCTCGGACTGTGGGATCGCGGCCTGGACGAGCGCGACCCGCAGCATCCGGTGCGCGGTCTCGGACTCGAGGACGTGGACCCGCCAGGCGCCGAGCCCGGCCATCGCCAGGGGAACGGCCACGGCCCAGGCCGCGGCCCGCGTCGCGTAGCTGGCCGCGTCCGCGCTTGCATCCCACCAGCCCGCGAAGGCGCGCAGCCAGAGGACGTTGACCAGGACGATGGCGAACGCGATCCCCGGGACACCCGCGACCTCGGCGACCTGCAGGATCCAGAGCGTGTCGGCCTGGGAGTGGCCGAGCTGGAGCCAGGGGAGCCCGTCGGCCAGGCGCGCCCGGCCGAACTCGCAGGCGACCCAGGCGGCGGGCACGGCGAGCAGCTCGGGAAGTCGCCCGCGGCGCATCCAGACCGTGAGCGCGGCGAACAGCGCGAACCAGAAGGCGCTGTATGCCATGACCGCCAGGGCCAGCACGACGGCGTCCGCCCCGTCCATGCCGAAGCCCAGGCGCAGCGACGGCACCATCCAGTGCCCGGCGGCGACGCCGAATCCGAGCCCGAAGAGAAGGCCCAGCCCCAGGGCGCGGGGCGTGCCGCCGTCGTTGCGCAGGAGCGCCAGCAGCGGGGTGAGCGCCAGCCACGCCCACCACGAGAGCGCGTAGGGTGGAAAGACGAGCGCGTAGAGCACGCCCGCGGCGGCGGCGGCCAGCAGGTTCCCCGCGGTTCGCAACGGCTCCCGATCAGCGCATCGCGTCGGGCGTCTGCCGCTCGATCACGTCCTTGGCCACCGAGGCGACCAGATCGCGCGGGAGCAGGCGGGTGACCAGGTTGGCGCGCAACCAGTTCCACCAGCCCGAGACCACCGAGGGCTGGTGCCCCAGCGTGTCGATCGCGACGTCGACGACATCGGCCGCCGACTCTCCGGGGTGCGTGATCTCGCCGGCCACCGCCTGGAACTCGGTCTCGGTCGAGCCGGGCTCGAGCACCAGAACGTCGATCCCCTCGCCGCGGAGCTCCACCCAGAGCGCTTCGCCGAGGAACAGGGCGAAGGCCTTGCTGGCGCTGTAGACGCCGTGGAGCGGCAACGG
The DNA here is from genome assembly GCA_027295775.1 of Pseudomonadota bacterium. Taxonomy (GTDB): domain Bacteria; phylum Myxococcota_A; class UBA9160; order UBA9160; family UBA4427; genus JAPUKG01. The sequence continues at coordinate 2,987 of JAPUKG010000293.1, read as the reverse complement.
CTGCCGGCCCGCCACCGACCCGGTGAAGATGACCGCGCCGCGGCCGCGCTCGCGCATGCCGGGCAGGAGCCGGTGGGTCAGCACCGTCGGCGCCAGACAGTTCAGCTGCACCTGCGCGCGCAGGCGATCGAGCTCGAGCTTGTCGAAGCGGCCGGCGTAGCCGAAGCCCGCGTTGTTCACCAGCACGCTGATCTCGAGATCGGCCACGGCTTCGGCCACCCGGTCGGCGCCGTCGGCTTCGGCCAGGTCCACCGCCACCACGCGCGTGGCCACGCTGTGTTCCTTCTCGATCTGGTCCGCCAGCTCGCGCAGCCGCTCCTCGCGGCGCGCCACCAGCACCAGCGACATCCCGTCGCGGGCCAGAGCGCGCGCGAACTCCGCCCCGATCCCGGCGGATGCACCGGTGACGAGGCCCCACTCGCCGTAGCGTTCGAGGAGGGGCACCCGATCGGCGCAGAAGTGCTCCTGCGCGTTCCAGAAGACGAAGGCCAGCCCGGCGAAGGGCGCAGCCGTGACGACGCCGACCACGACGCCCGTCAGCCCGCCCAGCTGGTTGATGTTCCAGACGAGCATCCCGAACGAGATCTGCGCGATGTAGGCCGCACCCCAGGTGCACATCCACGGCCGCATGCGCCGGAAGCCGTAGGTGGCGGCGCCGTAGACGAACCAGTGCGGGATCGCGACCAGCTTGGCGCCCCAGCCCGAGAAGAGGATGCCGAACCAGACCTCCTTGTCCTCGGCCACGGGCTTCCAGAACAGGTCCCAAGGCATGTAGAAGAACGCCATGTAGGCGCAGAAGGCCAGGAGCACGTTCATCCACCAGGGACGGCCCTCGAAGATGTGCCGCAGCCAGTCGCTCATGTGGGGGGACTCCGTCAGCGAGAGATGCTGGTGACCGGGCGGATCGCGCCCTGTGCCCGCATCTCGGTGGTTTTGAGCACGCGGCCCGTGAACTCGAGATCGTGCTTCAGGATGTAGAGGAGCGCGTCGGACATGATCACCGGGTCCTCGAAGCCCGAGGTGTCGAAGCTGTCGGGCAGCGTGGCGTCGAAGCCCTCGGTCCAGACGGCGAGATCGAGCTGGATGCAGTTCACCGCGACCTTCCCGCGCAGGTCGTGGGCTAGCGCCTGGGTCATCGCCTCCAGGCCCCGCTTGGTCGTCGTGTAGCTGACGCGTCCGAAGCCGGGCGTTTCGGCGGCCCCGGACGAGATGTTGACGACGCGCCCTCCCCCTTCGGCCGCCTCGAGCAGGCGGCGCAGGTGGTAGACCAGGTAGAACGGCCCGTTGAGGTTGACGTCGACGGCCAGCCTCCAGCGCTTGGTCGCGGCGTCGAGCGCGGGACCTGGCGGCGCCACCGCCGCGTTGTTGACCAGGACATCGCAGCGACCCAGCTCGCTCTCGATGCGGCGGGCCAGCGCCTCGATCGCGTCCTCGTCGCGCACGTCCAGCGTGACCGGCAGGGCGCGCCGCCCCCGCGCTTCCACCGCCCGGGCGGTGTCGTCGATGGTGCCGGGCAGCGCGCCCGGCGAAGCGGCAGAGGAGCGCGCCGCGCACACCACGTCGTAGCCCGCGCTGGCGAGGTCCACGCAGAACTGGCGTCCGATGCCCCGGCTCGCACCGGTTACGACCGCGACGGGATGCGACATTCCCCAACCTTAACGCCCCGGCAGTTGAGAAACATAAATATCTGAATTTTCAGATGTTTTCATCCTATTCCCGAACTTGAATTCGGCTTTCTGAGTGCGTACACTAGTCAGCCTGGAGGTTCGATGAGCACCCGATGAGTACCAACTGGGAGACCGCCGACATCCTCAAGAGCCCGATGGAGATCTGCTGGCAGTTCGACTACTCGATCGGCATCGACAAGCTCCGGAGGCTCTACTCGAAGTCGAAGAAGCTCCAGTGGGACGCGGAGCAGCACATCGACTGGGACCGCGAGATCGATCCGTCGCGGCCGATCGTCGAGGAGGAGCGCTTCGGGTACGACCGCATCCCGTTCCTGAAGAAGCTGTCGGAGTCCCAGCGCCAGACCTTCACGGCCCACGCTGGCGCGCACCGCCTGTCCCAGTTCCTGCACGGAGAGCAGGGCGCGCTGATGACCGCAGCGGCGCTCACCCACGCGGTGCCGGACTACGAGGGCAAGCTCTACGCCGCCACCCAGACCATGGACGAGGCGCGGCACGTGGAGGTCTTCGAGCGCTACGTGCGCCGGCTGGCCGAGGTCTATCCGATGTCGCCGGTGCTGAAGGAGCTGATCGACGCCACCCTCACCGCGGATCACTGGGTGAAGATCGCCATCGGCATGAACATGGTGGTCGAGGGCCTCGCGCTCGGCGCCTTCCACAACATGCGGCGGTCGACCACCTGCGATCTCCTGCGCGACATCGTCGAGAACGTGCTGCGCGACGAGTCACGCCACGTGGCCTTCGGCAACGTATACGTGGGTGACGCCATCTCGCAGATGCACCAGGACGACCGCGAGGACGTGGCGCAGTTCGCCTTCGACAGCCTGAAGATGATGGTGCAGGCCACGGGCGGCGGCGACGGAAAGGGCCGGCGCGCCCGCGACCCCGGCTTCCTGACCGTGCTCGAGCGCGCGAACATCGACCCCGGAGACTTCATGCGCGGCATCAAGGAGGCCATGGAGGAGGGCGTGCGCATGGACCAGCAGCCGGGCGCCATCCACTCCTTCAAGGACCTGATGATGCCGGCGCTGGTGCGCGTCGGCGCCGTCACCGACCGGACCCGCGAACTCTTCCAGGCCGAGGGCATTCCCCTCTACGAGGACACGAGCATCCTCGAGTCCATGGAGGACCTGGAGACGGGCACCGTCGAGGTCGGGGACGTCGTCTGACGCAGTCTCAGGCCAGTCCGCTCGGAATCCTCCGTCCCCAGTCAAGATGCAGGTGGATGCGTCGATAAGGAGCCCGGAAGACGGTTCCCCTGGGCGATCTCGCAGGAGCGGGCCATCCCGGGGGACGCGGAGT
>JAPUKG010000292.1 GCA_027295775.1 Pseudomonadota bacterium | reverse complement strand
CTGGGAGCAGACCCTCCCGGAGCAACTCCTCAGGTCCGCGCTCGCGGCGGCGCGACGCGTCGGACGGCGGACGCCGGTGGGCGATGACAGCTGACCGCGGGACGCGGAGACCGACAGGCGCGCCCAGGCGAATCCTCATCCTGGGCGGCGACATCGACGGCAACCTCGGAGACCGCGCGATCCTGCAGGCCACCTGCCGGGAGCTGCGCGCGACCAGTCCGGACGTGGAGATCACGGTCGTCTCCGGGGAGCCCCATCGCTGGGAGAGCGAGCCCGGAGTTCGCGTCGTGCCCCGGGGAGCGCGCGGGCTCGCGCGCCTCGCCCGCGCCGCGGCGGAGAGCGACCTCGTGCTCTGCGGCGGCGGCGGGCTCTTCCAGGACGACGACAGCCTGGTCAAGGTGCCGTACTGGGCCTGTCGCGTGGGCCTGGCCCGCCTGCTGTGTCGACGCGTCCTCGGCTACTCGCTCGGGGTCGGTCCGCTGCGCGCTCCCAGCAGTCGGCTCTTCGCCCGACTGGCCTTCGGCTGCATGGAGGAGGTCACGGTGCGGGACCCCGGCGCCCAGCGCCTCGCCGAGTCGCTCGCGCGCCGGCCCCCGCCGATCGTCCCCGACCCGGCGCTGCTGCTGGCCGCCGCCCCGGCGGAGACGGCGCGCGACTGGCTCGTGCGCCAGGGCGTCCCGCTGGACGGCAGCCCGCTCATCGGCTTCACCAGCCGCCGCTGGTCCCCACCGCGCGCGCGCCTGATCCCGCACCGGGTTCGCGCACGGCTGCCCTGGCCGCCGGCGCCCCAACCCGACGCGCGGCGGCTCGTGGTCCTGCTCGCTCGCGTCCTCGACGAGATCGCCGCGAAGCGCGGAGCCCACGTCCTGTTCTTGCCATCCTACAATGTCGTCCACGAGGGAGACGACCGCGTCTGCTCCGCGGTACGGGATGCCATGACCTCACGCCCGGGACCGATCCTGCACATCGACGAGCCGGCGCTCTACAAGGGCGTGGCGGCGCAGCTCGACGTGGTCTTCTCCGGCCGCATGCACCCGACGATCTTCGCGGCGTCGGAGGGGACGCCCGTGGTGGGCCTGGCCTACAGCCCGAAGTTCCACGGGTTCTTCGAGCTGCTGGGCCGGCGCGATCGGGTGATGGACGTGGAGTCGTTCGTGCACGAGACGCGCGTGGGCGAGCTGGTGGCAATGATCGATCGCGCCTTCGGCGCCAGCGCGGGCCTCGCCGACCGCGTGCAGGCGCTGCGGGAGGAGACCCGGGTCTTCCTGAGGCGTGTCGCGGAGGGCCCGGCCTGAGTTTCCTCCGCAACGCGGGCGCCTTCGCATCGCTCCTGCGCTCCCAGTGGGCCAGCCGGGCGGAGCTTCGCCGTCTCCAGGAACGGAAGCTGCGCCGCATCGTCGAACATGCCTACCGCACGGTGCCCTTCTACCGGGAGCACTGGGACGCGGCGGGCGTGACCCCCGAAGCGATCCGCTCCCTCGACGATCTGGACCGGCTGCCCGTCGTCTCGAAGCGGGAGATGCAGGCCGCGGGGCCCGAGGCCATCACGAGCACGGCCTTCGACCCGACCTCACTGGTCTCGGCACGAACCAGCGGATCGAGCGGCAGGCCCTTCACCGTGCGCTTCGACCCGCGCTGGCTGTCGGTCCGCCGGGCGATGTTCGGACGCGCGCTGATGGCGGCCGGCTATCGGCCCGGGCGCAGGCTGCTCATGCTGACGGGTGGCGACAAGCGGCAGCCGCCGGCCTGGTACCGCTGGCGCTACGCCTCCTACAAGGAGGAGCCCGCGCGCCTGCTCGACGAGCTGGAGCGCTTCCGACCCTTCGCGCTCTACGGCTGGGTGACCCCGCTGCGCGAGCTCGCCCGCCATGCGCTAGAGACGGGACGGCCGCCCTACCATCGCCCGTCCGTGATCGTCACCACCGCCGAGACCCTGGACGCGGCGACGCGACGGCTCCTCCACGAGACCTTTGGCGCGCGTGTCTTCGAGCTCTACGGACTGACCGAGATGGGGACCGCCGCCGCGCCGTGCCCGAGCACGAGCACGAGCACAGGAGTGTTCCATCTCGCCGAGGACGTCTGCCTCACCGAGTTCCGCGAGCTGCCGGAGGGAACGGCCGAGGGCGGCGCCACCCCGCTCGTCATGACGAATCTCGAGCTCTACGCGACGCCGTTCATCCGCTTCGACACCGGCGACCTGGGCGTCCCGAGATCCGCGAGCGGCGGGGAGCGCTGCTCCTGCGGGCGCAGCCTCGCCCGCATCGAGCGGATCGAGGGCCGGCTCGTCGATTCCGTCCGCCTGGGCAGCGGCCGCATGATCTCCCCGTTTCAGCTCACGATCGAGCTCGAACGAATCCCGGGAATCGACCGCTATCAGGTCATTCAGGAGGACACGGACCGCTTCACCGTGCGCTACGAGGGCTCCGAGAAGGGCGCCGACGAGCGCGAGCGGGCGGCACGCCGGGCGCTCGCCGCCGTGGTCGGGCCAAGGTGTGAGATCCGCACGGAACGCCGTCCGAACCTCGACCCGCCCCCGGGCCAGAAGTTCCGGGTGGTGGAATCAAGACTCCGCGGGGAATCGGCTTGAGAATCCTGTCGCTGAGCTACGAGTACCCGCCGATCGGCGGCGGCGGGGCGCCCATGTGTCAGGGGCTGAGCGAGGCCATGGTCTCCGCCGGCCACGAGGTCGATGTCGTCACGTCCGGGATGAAGGGCCTTCCCGCCCTGGAAGAGCGTCGCGGGGTGAAGATCCACCGCGTGCGCTGCCTGCGCCGCCACCGCCACTACGCGACGACGCCCGAGCTGCTGACGACCCTCGTTCCCCTGTACCGGAAGGCGCTGGCGCTGCACCGGGAGCGAGCCTACGACATCAACCACTGTCACTTCGCCGTGCCGTCGGGAGTCCCCTCCTACTGGCTCCACAGGCGGACCGGGCTGCCCTACGTCATCACCTGTCACGGCTCGGACATCCCCGGCTACAACCTCGATCGCTTCCAGTGGGAGCATCACCTCATTCGCCCGGTGTGGTCGCGCATCGTGCGCGGCGCCGCCGCGCTGACCTGCGCGTCCCGTTTTCTGACGGACTTGATCCACCAGCGGCTGGACGTCCCCGTCGATGTCATCCCCTACGGATTCGATCCGCCGGTCTTCACGGACGCCCCGCGCCAGGACCGGATCCTGACCGCGACCCGCATGTTCGAGCGCAAGGGAGTCCAGTTCCTGGTCCGCGCGCTCCAGCACCTGGACACGCACTTCGAGGTCTGGATCGCCGGTGGCGGACCCTACCTCCCCGAGCTCGAGCGGCTGGCCGCGAAGCTCGGCGTGGCGGTCCGGTTCCTCGGTCAGGTCCCGCACGAGGAGCTGATGCAGCTGTACGCCACCACCAAGATCTTCGTCTTCACCTCGGCGGTGGAGAACTTCCCGATGGTTCTGCTCGAGTCCCTGTCGGCGGGCTGCGCCGTGGTCACGACGGACACGTCCGGCTGTCGGGAGGTGGCGGAGGACGCAGCGGTGATGGTCCCGCCGGAAGACCCGATGGCGCTGGCGAGCGCGCTCTCCGCGCTTCTCGAGGACGAAGCGCGCATCGCACAGCTCGGCGAGCTCGCCCGCGAACGCGTGGCGCGCTTCCGCTGGTCCCGCGTGGCCGGCGAGTACGAAGCCCTCTACCGCCGCTGCCTCGGGGACACGACTCTTAACCGGACCGCCGAGACCCGGTAAGGTCGCGCAGCTGGGACGCGAGCTGGTGGAGCTCGTCCCGCCGGAGCGCGCCGAGCCCAATCGCCGCCACCGCGTACACGAGCCCGCCGGCGCAAATCCGGAGGGGCAGCCCCGCCCAGTCCGTCGCCAGCACCCCGGCCATGAGCCCGGCGGCCAACATGGGAGCGAGCGCGCGGCGCTCCCAGGGGACAGAGCCGAGCCGGTCGCGGACGATCCGCGCCAGGAGCGCCGCGGCCACGCACTCCCCGGCCAGGCATGCCACGGCGGCGCCCACCGCGCCCCAGAGCGGGATCAGCGCGACGCCGAGCACCACGTGCACCCCCGCGGCAAGGGCGTCGGCCCGGGGCAGGGGGTGCGGCTGCGCCGCGGCGATCAAGAGGGTGCGCAGGTTGCCGTCGAGGACGACGACCGTGAGGGTGAAGAGCATGATCCTCAGCACCCGGGGTGCCTCGTCGTACTCGCCCCCGAATAGCGCCGCGACCAGGGGCGTCGCGAACACCAGGCCCACCGCCACGGCGGGCGCCAGCGCGATCAACGCGTAGCGGAGCATCCCCGCCTGAAGGCGCAGCGCGGCCGCGGGATCTTCGCGAACCATGCGGCTGGTGGCGGGGAAGCTGGCATCGCGGAGAACGACCGCGACCCCGGCGAGCGCGAGCACGAGCTTCTGGCTCACGAGGAACTGCCCCGCGCTCTCCGCGGTCGCCAGCCAGCCCAGCAGCAGAACGTCCCCTTGCAGGTACATCGAGCGCGACATCAAGCTCAGCGTGACCGGCACGCCCTCGCTCAGAAGACCGGGCCAGCGGCTGGCTCGAAACCGGATCCGCAGCATCCGTCCCTGGCGACGACAGAGGTAGACGTAGTAGCCGGCGGCGATGGCCGCCGCGGCACCGACCTCCACCACCGGCACGCGCAGGAGATCCCGCCCGCCTTCGCGGACGAGGAGCAGCACCCCGGCCAGCACCAGCAGCCGCTCCAGGATGCGAGCGGCGGCCACCTGACTCATCGCCTCGAGCCCGCGCAGCGCCCAGTTCCCGCTGGCGGCGACCGGGAAGAGGCTGAGTGCGTACAGCGCCAGCAGGAGAGGGGGAACGTCGAACGCCGAGCTCAGCTGGGGTAGCGCCAGCCAGACCGCGGCCACGACAGCGAGGGCCAGGACCAGTCGCAATCCAACGACACGCGCGAACACCTCGGGCAAGCTCTCCGCGTCACGGGCGATCTCGCGAGTCGCGGGCGGCGCCATGCCGGCCCGGACCAGCAGATCGAAGACGTGGACCAGCGCGGCGGCGATCCCGACCGCGCCGTATCCCGTCGCGTCGAGCGCTCGCGCCAGGTAGAGCGAGATCGCGAAGCCCACCGCGCGGGCGGTGACCTCGCCCCCGCCCAGCCACAAGGCATTGCGCGCGAGCTGCCGCGCCTCCCCCGAGCCCCGCTCCGGCACAGTCTCACGATAACCGGATCGATCGAGCTTTCGCAGGTCCCATGCGCTGGCCGACCGGGGACGCGGAACGGCGCATTCGGCCTGCGGCCCGGTGTACAATGCGCCGACTCCACCATCGAGGGACGACGCGACATGGAAGCCGAGGCTTGGATCATCGACGCCGTGCGATCGCCGCGGGGCAAGGGCAAGAAGACCGGGGCGCTCCACGAGATCCACCCCCAGCGCCTGCTGGCACAGGTGCTGAACGCCCTCCAGGAGCGAAACGGCTTCGACACGGCCGAGGTGGACGACGTGGTGATGGGCTGTGGAGCCGGGAGCGGCGACCACGCCATGGACATCGCTCGGATGGCGGCGCTGGACGCGGGCTGGGCCCTCGATGCGCCCGGCGTGACGCTGAACCGGTTCTGCGGCTCCGGCCAGCAGGCCGTGAACTTCGCCGCCATGGGCATCCGGGCCGGCTTCCAGGACCTCGTGGTGGCGGGCGGGGTGGAGTCGATGTCGCGCCCGGCGCCGGCGCACGTCGACGGCTTCACGGCCAACAACCCCCACCTTCGCGAGCAGTACGCCATGGTGCCGCAGGGCATCTCCGCGGATCTCATCGCCACCATCGAGGGCTTCACGCGCGAGGAGTGCGATCGCCTCGGCGTCGACAGTCAGAACCGGGCGGACGCCGCCATCCGGAAGGGGCGCTTCGACCGGGCGCTCGTGCCCATCTACCACGACGACGGGCGTCCGGCGCTGGCGAAGGAGGAGTTCCCGCGGCCGGGAACCACCCTCGGCAGTCTCGCCGAGCTCGATCCGAGCTTCGCAAAGATGGGAGCCCACAAGCCCGAGGGCTGGCACCTGACGATCGACGAGACGGCGCTGCTCGCCTATCCCCAGGTCGAGAAGATCGAGCACGTCCACCACGCCGGAAACTCCTCGGGCGTCGTCGACGGCGCCTCCGCGGTGCTCGTGGCCTCTCCCGAGTACGCGCGGGCCCACGGGATGAAGCCCCGCGCACGCGTGGTCATGACCGCTGTCGCCGGAACCGAGCCGGTGATCATGCTGACGGCGCCGGGGAAGACGGCCACGCGCTGCGTCGAGAAGGCGAAGATGAGCTTCTCGGACATCGACCTCTTCGAGATCAACGAGGCCTTCGCCGCCGTCGTCCTGAAGTTCCTGAAGGACACCGGAGTCGACTGGGACCGGGTCAACGTCAACGGCGGCGCCATGGCGCTCGGTCACCCCATCGGCGCCACCGGCGGGATGCTGATCGGGACGCTGCTCGACGAGATGGAGCGACGCGACGTCTCGACCGGGCTGGTCGCGATGTGCACGGGCGGCGGCATGGGAACGGCGACCATCATCGAGCGCGTCTGACTCTCCGACCGGAGAACGGAGGAGCCCATGGCCTGGACCGCGAACGACATTCCGAGCCTCGCCGGCCGGACGGCGGTCGTCACCGGCGCCAACGGAGGGCTCGGTCTCGAGACCGCCCGCGCCCTCGCCCGCGCGGGTGCCCACGTGGTGATGGCGGCTCGCGATCAGGAGAAGGCGGCCGCCGCCGAGAAGAGCATCCGGGAAGAGGTGGCCGACGCCTCGCTTCGGGTCGTTCCGCTCGACCTCGGCTCACTTGCCTCGGTGCTGGACGCGGCCCAGCTGGTGCTCGCCGACCACGACGTCGTCGACATCCTGGTCAACAACGCCGGTGTCATGGCGATCCCCGAGCGGCGCACCGCCGACGGCTTCGAGATGCAGCTCGGCGTGAACCACCTGGGCCACTTCGCGTTGACCGCGCACCTGCTCCCGGCCCTGCTCCGCGCGCAGGCGGCCCGCGTGGTCAGCGTGACGAGCACGGCCCATCACATGGGGCTCGCCATCGACCCCGGGAACCCGCATCTCGAGGGGCGCTACGGCGCCTGGAAGGCGTACGGTCAGTCGAAGCTCGCCAACTTCCACTTCGGAATCGGGCTGCAGCGGCGCTTCGAGGCCGCTGGCGCTTCCGCGGCGAGCCTGATCGCGCATCCGGGCCTCTCCGACACCGACCTCCAGGCGAAGAGCGTCGAGGAGACCGGCGGCGGATTCGTGCAGCGCTTGTTCCACGGACTTGCCAGCGCCACCGGCATGACCGCGGCGCAGGGGGCCCTTCCGCAGCTTCGCGCGGCGACCGATCCCGCGGCGAAGGGCGGCGAGTTCTACGCGCCTCGCTTCGTCAACTTCGGCACGCCGGTGCGTCGCCCCATCCTGCGCCGGATCGGCCTCGAACGGGCCATCGAGCGCCTGTGGCGGGTCTCCGAGCGCGAGACCAAGCTCGGGCTCGAGATCACCGCGGCGTGACGGCGACGCACTTGCGACTCCCCACCGCGCTGGCTGCCGGATTGGTGGTGCTGAACGCCCTGGCGTGTGGGGGCCCCGAGCCCGAGCCGCCGGTGGTCGTGGACGAGACTTCGCGCAGGACCCTCGCCCAGGGCGAGATCGTCGGCTTCACCGGCGGCGGCGCCCAGGTCTGGCTCGGAATCCCCTTCGCCAGGCCGCCCACCGGTGCGCTGCGCTGGCGGGCACCGCGGCCACCCGAGCCCTGGACCGGCACGCGCGAGGCCCTTGCCTTCGGCGAGTCCTGCATGCAGTTCGCAGGGCCGATCGGCGCGCCGGAGGGTGTCGAGCCCGGCCAGCCCACCGGCAGCGAGGACTGCCTCACCCTCAACGTCTTCGCGCCGAAGGTGGGGCCGGATGCCGTGCCCCGCGGCCCCGACCGCTGGCCGGTCCTGCTCTGGATCCACGGTGGCGGCAACACGATCGGCGACGCCCGCCCCTTCGACGGCAAGGTGCTCGCCGGAGAGCACGACGTCGTGCTCGTCACCGTCCACTATCGCCTGGGGGCGTTCGGCTGGTTCGCCCACGAGGCATTGCGCGCCGGGGAGACGAGCCCCGAGGACCTTTCGGGCAACTACGGGACCCTGGACCAGATCCGGGCGCTCGAGTGGGTGCGCGACAACATCGCCGCGTTCGGCGGCGACCCCGAGCGGGTCACCATCTTCGGCGAGTCGGCCGGCGGCTCCGACGTCTTTGCCCTGCTGCAGTCGCCGCGCGCGGCGGGCTTGTTCCACCGCGCCATCTCCCAGAGCGGCTCGACCCGGGGCACCGCGATGGCCGAGGCCGAGGAGCTCCGGGAGGAGCCCGACGAGCGGGGCCCGCACACGTCGAACGAGCTGCTCGTCGCACTGCGGATCGCCGATGACCGCGCGCCCGACCGCGACAGCGCACGGGCACAGATCGCCGAGCTGTCAGGCGCCGAGATCAGCGCCTATCTGCGGGGCAAGACCGCCGCGGAGATCATGGGGCCGCTCGCCGGCTCCGGCTTGGGCGGCATGTACCGCTGGCCGGAGAACCTGCGCGACGGCTTCGTGCTGCCCTCCCGCGAGCCGATGGAGAGCTACGAGCAGGGCGAGTACAACCGCGTCCCGGTGATCGTCGGCAGCAACCGCGACGAGGCCAAGCTCTTCCTGCTCTTTGGCTCGGACTACGTGCGGCGCGTATTCGGCATCCCGCTGTGGGTCTCGAACCCCCGCATGTACCTGCTCGCCGCCGACTACCAGAGCCAGCTGTGGAAGGTGCGCGGCGTCGATGCGCCGGCCCGCGCCATGCGGGCCGCCCAGGGCCCAACGGTCTACGCCTACCGCTTCGACTGGGACGAGGAGCCGAAGGTGCTCTTCCTCGACCTGGGCAGGTACCTCGGCGCCGCCCACGCGATCGAGCTCCCGTTCGTGTTCGGCCGTCTGGATCTGGGGCGCGCGACCCGCCTCCTGTTCGATGAAGATCGGATGCCCGCCGCCGAGGCCCTGTCGGCGAGCATGGTGTCCTACTGGACCCGATTCGCGGCGACTGGCGACCCGGGCCGGGGCCGCGACGGGTCGCTGCCGCCGTGGTTGGCCTGGGACGAGTCGACTGCCGAGTCGGGTCGCTTCATGGTGTTCGACACAGAGGCAGACGGCGGGTTGCGAATGTCCTCGGAGGCCGTCACCCGCGCGGGCGTCCTCGCGCGCCTCGCCGCGGACGACGACTTCGCGGACGAGCAGGAGCGCTGCGCCTTCTACCGGTC
>JAPUKG010000291.1 GCA_027295775.1 Pseudomonadota bacterium | reverse complement strand
CGTCGGTTCCGCGGCTGCCGTTCGCGCTCGAGCTGATCGCGGAGGGATTCGTGCCGGGGGGCAGCGAGAAGAATCTCAGCTACGTCGAGCCGAGCACGAGCTTTGACGCTTCCGTCGCTCCCGAGGAGCGGCTGCTGCTGGCGGACGCACAGACCTCCGGCGGGCTGCTCCTGGTGGTTCCGCCCGCGCGCGAGGCGGACCTCCTAGCGGGCCTGGAGCGCGCGGGGACGGCGGCCGCGTCGGTAATCGGAGAGATCGTCGAGGGCGAGCCCGGTGAGATCGAGGTGTCGGCCCAGGGCGTATAATGCCGACCTCGCCACCCTGGCCGGCTTGCCCCGGAGGTCCCGTTCTCATGGCCAAGATCGTCGGCAACCTGAAGCCCGAGGACGATTTCACCCACCCCCTCGGTCCCGAGTCGAACTTCAACGAGAGCATGTACTTCAACTTCTTCGATCCGGAGCGCGGGATCGGGGGCTTCACTCGGATCGGGAACCGCGCCAACGAGGGCCACGCGGAGATGACCGTCACCCTCTATCTGCCGGACGGCCGCGTTCTGTTCACGTTCAAGCGTCCGGCCATCGAGAACAACGATGCCTTCGATGCGGGTGGGCTCCGTTTCGAGGTCCTGGATCCGACCCAGCGCCTGCGCACGGAGTACGCGGGCTCGCTGCTGGAGCTGCGCGAGCCGCGCGAGATGGCGGATCCGCGCAAGGCGTTCGCTGAGAACCCGGTGAAGACCGTTCGGCTCGATCTCGAGCACGACGCCGTGGGCCCCATGTACGGGAGCGCCGGCAGCAGCCACGAGGAGTCGCGCGACGCCGATCAGCAGTTCGCCAAGGCCCACTACGAGCAGCACATGCACGTGACCGGCCAGGTCGAGATCGGGGACGAGCGCTTCGAGATCGACGGCTACGGACTCCGCGACCACTCCTGGGGCCCGCGCTTCTGGCAGGCGATCCAGAGCTACGAGTGGCTGACCATGAACTTCGGCCCCGACCTCGGCGCCATGATCTCGATCGTCCGGCGCGACGCCGACCACGTCCGCGCCGGCGGCGTCCTGGTGCGGGACGGCGAGATCGAGCTCATCACCCACGCAACGATCGAAGGCGTGTACGAGGAGAACGGCCTCTACCACAGGGCGGTGGCGGCCACCTTCGAGACCCAGAACGGCGACTCCCATCGCGTGACCGGCGAGGTGAAGGGGTTCATTCCCCTCCGCAACCGCCGCTCCGGCATGACCACCCACATCGGCGAAGGCATGACCGAGTGGCGGTTCGGCGATCGCGTCGGCTACGGGATGTCCGAGTTCCTCCGTCAGATCTGACCATGGCGCGCCGCGCCGTGGAGGCTACAGCCTCCACAGGCATTGGGTCGCTCTGAGACTCTTCACGACGATGTTCCGGCGCCAACGCGAAGCCGCCCGCGAGAAGGAGGACGGGATGCAGCGACCGATGGAAGGGCTCCGGGTGCTCGAGGTCGCCCACTACGTGGCGGTTCCGGCCGCCGGGGCGCTGATGGCAGACCTCGGCGCGGAGGTGATCAAGGTCGAGGTCCCGCCCCGCGGAGAGATCTACCGGCGAACGCGCCTCAAGTACATGGGCGTCGACAGCGATTTCTCCGAGTATCCCGCCTTCCAGATGGAGAATCGGGGAAAGAAATCCATCATCCTCGATCTCACTCGTCCCGAAGCCCGGGCGGCGGCGCTGAAGATCATCGACGCCATGGACGTGGTCATCACCAACCTGCTGCCCGCCCGCCGGCGCAAGTACGAGCTCGACCACGAGTCACTTCTGGAGCGGAAGCCCTCGCTGATCGTCGGCGCCATCAGCGGCTACGGACTGGGGGGCGAGGAGGCGGACAAGCCCGCCTTCGACTACGCGGCCTACTACGCGCGCAGCGGCATGATGGACGCGCTGCACGACGAGGGCCTCCCGCCCTCGATGTTGCGTCCCGGCATGGGTGACCACGCGGCCGCCGTCAACCTGGTCTGCGGGATCCTGGCCGCGCTGCGACTCCGAGACGCCACCGGGGAGGGCCGCTACGTGGACGTCTCTCTGCTCCAGACCGGGCTCCACATCCTGGGCAACGACGTGGCCAATGCCCTGGTGAGCCGGCAGTCTCCGCGCCGCCACGACCGCCGCCACGCCCCGAACCCGCTCTGGAATAGCTACCCGGTGGCGGCGGGGCGCTGGCTGCTGGTGGTCATGATCGATTCGCAGGCGTACTGGCCGCGCTTCTGTCGCGCCGTCGAGGCGCCGGAGCTGCGGGAGGATCCGCGCTTCGAGAACGACCGTTCGCGCATGAAGAACGCACCGGCCCTGGTGGAGCGCCTCGAGGCGATCTTCGCCGAGCGCACGCTCGAGCAATGGCGGCCGCGGCTCGACGCGGCGGGCCTCATCTGGGCACCGGTGCAGCGGGTCGACGAGGCGATCCGCGACGAGCAGGCGCGTGCCATGGGGTACTTCCCGGAGCTCGACCACCCGACGGCAGGCCGCTTCGAGACCGTGGCGCCGCCCTTTCGCATCGAGGGCGTGCCGCTGGCACCGACCCGCGCGGCGCCGGACCTGGACGCCGAGGCGGAGGAGATCCTGCGCGAGGCGGGCCTTGGCGAGGACGAGATCGCCCGGTTGCGCAGCCACAACTAGGCGGGCCCGCTTCGTTCGGCTCCCGCTCTGCGGCGGCGGCGAAGGAGGGGCCAGAGTGCGAGGCCGAGGATCTCGAAGGACGCACCGCAGGTGCGGCGCTCCCACACCACGATCGTCCGGTTGCGCCGCACCCGGGTGAGGCGCTGGTGCACCCCGCTCGGCCAGCGGATCCGCACCTGCCATACCCAGTCCCTCGCATCTCCCGCAGTATGTCACCGCGGACTGGCTGTGGGCCGCGAGCCCCAGCTCGATGCGCTCGGAGAAGCTGGCTCTGCCCCGGGCCGCGGCGGCAATTTCTTGTTGAAATTGAAATCCACTTTCGATAGAACAACACTTCATCATGAAATTGAAAGCCATTTTCAAGATTGGAGTCGTGGCCCTCGCGCTGGCCATGCCCGCCGGGGCCGAGGAGGAGGCCGAGACCTCCGCCGAGGAGCGCCTCGGGGCCGTCGAGCGCGCCGTCGAGATCCTCGCCCGCGAGCAGGACCGCCTGCGCACGGCGATCGCGGTACCCGAGGACGAGGCGCTGCGCAGTGTCTACGGCCTCGGCCCGGCGGCCTCCAAGGTCTATTGGAAGGAGCGCGGCCTCTCTCTCGGTGGCTATGGCGAGTGGCGCGGTCGCTTCTACGTCGCGGACAATTCGAACAACGTGCCCAACGTGCTCGATGCGCTCCGGGCCGTTCTCTACACCGGCTACAAGTTCACCGACTGGCTCGTCTTCAACTCGGAGCTCGAGTTCGAGCACGCGGGCACGGGTGGCGGCGGATCCGTCTCGCTCGAGTTTCTCACCCTCGACTTCCTCTTCGACCCGCGGGTCAGCGCCCGGGCCGGTCTTCTGCTGCTGCCCATGGGTCTCGTCAACGAGATCCACGAGCCCGTTTTCTTCTTTGGGAACGAGCGGCCCGAGGTCGAGCGGCGCATCATCCCATCGACCTGGCGCGAGAACGG
>JAPUKG010000290.1 GCA_027295775.1 Pseudomonadota bacterium | reverse complement strand
GCGCTCCGGCGGGGTTACGGGGCGGGGGGGCGGGGGCTGGGGGGGGTGGGGGGGGGCGGGGGTACTGGGGGCGTACGCCCTGTGGGGCCCGACGCGCAGTGAGGCCACCCGAGGCTTCGCCTCGGGCGAAGCCGAACGAAGGCGGGCCCCTGCATGATAGAGTCGGAAGCGCCATGTGGGGCCTCAAGCGCCGCAAGTCGCTGGTCGACAGGGTGCACCGCAAGTACGACGAGGGGCGGCGCTACCGCGCCTACCACGACTTCTGTCGCGCGGCGCTCGAGCGACCGCTGCCCGACGGGCAGGACGCGCTCGGCGAGCGCGGCTTCGAGCACGTCCCCGTCTTTGGCGCGGAGATGGCGGCGAGCCTGCTGAAGGAGCTCGCGCGCTTCGAGGTCGCGTCGGTCAAGAAGAACAAGCCCGAGCTCGAGGGCTTCCAGATCGACGACCGCAGTTTTCGGGACCGGCTCCTGGAGGCGGCCCTGCCGCCCGCCGTCGACGCCCGCGCCGCCCGTTACTTCGGGAGCGAGTACCTGGTCCACTGGTTCGCCGTCACGCGCACGGAGCCCGGCGGCGGCACCAACTCCTTCCTGTGGCATTGCGACCGGGGGCCGACCCGGCACCTGAAGCTCTTGCTCTATTTGAACGACGAGAGCGAGCACGGCGGCAACACCGAGTTCCTGGACCGCGAGGCGACCGAGCGGATCGGCCGCAGGGGCTACGTGTACGCGTCGTCGGAGGATCGCGTCGCGGATCTGCGCCCGCTGGCCGTTCGGGCCGGCGTGGCGTTTCGCCCCGTCCACGAGCCGATGGGCGCAGGCGACGGGATCCTGTTCCAGCCCGCGCTCACGCTGCACCGGGGCATCCGGCCGACGCTCGGCCCCCGCACCGTCCTCACCCTGTGTCTGCTGCCCAGTCCGGTGCCCTGGCAGGAGGCGCTCCGGCGCGGTGCGATGTCGGACCTCCGCGCAGACGAGAAGTGGCATCGCGACGCCGGCGAAGTCCTCGACCTCCTGGGTCTGGGTCCGCTCCCCGAAACGCGATAGGGTTCCCCGCGCTGGGGGGATCCGGCCGTGAACAAGCTGGCGTATCTGCTTCCGGTCGTGTTTCTGGTGGCTCTCTATCGCCATCAGCCGCTGCGCGCGATGGTGTCGCTGCTGCCGCGTCCGCACAAGATCTTCTTCGCGGTGCTCTTCCTCGCCATCCTGTCGGGCCAGATCTACCGCAGCAAGAGCGACATGTATCCCTTCATCAAGTGGGGCATGTACGACGACATGTCGCACCGCGTGAAGGCGTACCAGTACCGCGGCGTCCGCGCCGACGGCAGCGAGGCTGCCTTCCCGCTGTCCGCCCTCCTGCGCGTGCCGAAGCCGGAGTTCGGGCTCTTGTGCCCCACGTGCGGCAAGCGCTACGTGTGGCGGATGCGGGGGCTCGGCGGTCTCCGCCGCGGTCTGCCGCCGGGCCCCGAGCTCGACGAGGTCACTGCCCTGTACGACGAGATGATCCGCAGCGCCTGGCGGGTCTACCAGGCGCGCACCCCGGACGCCGACTTCGTGGCCGTGAAGGTCTCGCTGATGACCGTGGTGACCGCGGACTACATCGCCGGGGCGCCATTCGACGTGGAGTTCCTCTGGCGGGTCGACCTGCTCTAGCCATGCTGAACCAGAACGTCTCACCGCAGACCCTCGGGGTCGCCCGCATCGCGATCTTCTCGATGTGGCTGATGAGCGTGGGGGTGATCCACCTGGAGGACATCGCGGCGCTTCCCCGCGTGATCCTGGAGCAGCACGGCGTCCTGCGGCTGATTCCCGCACCGCTGTGGGAGGCCATGTGGGTGCCGGGCTTCCTGGTGGCGTTCAAGGCGGTGCTGCTGGGCTGCCTCCTGTGGCTCGTGCTGGGCCTGCCGCGCTACCAGCTCGTGGCGATCGTCACCTGCCTGCTGCTGACCCTGTTCGACGGGATGGCCAAGGGCATGGGCCACATCAACCACAGCAAGCTCGCCCTGCTCTACAGCGCCTACATCCTGGCCGCGTTCCCGTGCGCAGACGCACTCGCCCTGGCCCGACGACGGCGGCCTCTCGCGCCTCCCGTCATGTACGCGGCGCCGATGGTGGGCGTCGCCATGATCATCCTGGTGGCGTACTGCGCCATCGGGGTGCATCGGATCGGGAAGACGGGCTTCGAGCTGTTCGCGTCGGACACCCTCGGCTCGTGGTTCCTGAAGCGCGCCGTCGAGTCGAACCCGACGGGCTTCGCCCTCGGGCTGCCGGTGCTCGAGAGCCCGCTCCTGTTCAACCTGAACAAGCTGTCGTTCGCCGTGACCGGCATGTTCGAGGCGCTGTCTCCCCTGTGCCTCTTCTCGCGTTATTTCCGCTGGGCCTGGATCTGCGCGATGATCCCGTTCCACGTTGTGACGCTCCTGACCATGAACATCTTCTTCTGGCCCAATATCGTGATCATTGCGATCTTCCTGACGGACAGCGACAAGCTGATCTCGCGTTGGCTGGGTCCGCGGGCGAAGACGGCCCCACATCTGGCGCCGTGACCTACCGGGTCCATCCGCCCTTCTGCGTGCCCTTGGGCCACCTGCGCGGTGACCGCTCCCCGGCGATCCGCGTCCACACCGCCTACGCGCGGATCGTGTGGAGGGCATCGGCGGGCCCGGCCGGACGGCTGCGGCTGGCGGGGAAGATGCTGCGCTGGATCGTGGATGCGGTGGTGGTCACCGGGGTCATGACGGTGAGGTACGGGTTCCTGATCCGCCGCCGCACGGGCAAGGGCGTTGCGCGCCAGGCGCTCGACCAGCTGCGCCTCGCCTTCACGCTCGGTGTTCCGCCGCGGACCTACTACCTGCTGCGACTCCACGACGACGCCAATCTCAAGAACGCGCACCAGTACCTGTTCCGCTACGAGACGAAGCCCCACGGCATCTACTGGTGGCTGCGCCGGCCCGGACCCCACGACTCGGAATTGCTGGCGGACAAGGAGAAGTTCCGCAAGCGCTGTCTGGAGCAGGACCTGCCCACCGTTGCGCTGGTGATGCAGCTCTTCCGGGGCGAGGTCGAGGAGTGCGGGGAGGGCTTCGACGGGACCTCGCTGCCCCGCCGCGACCTCTTCGTGAAGCCCACACGGGGCAAGGGCGGTGCCGGTGCCGCCCGCTGGAACTGGGTCGGCGACGACCGCTATCAGGAGCCCGGCGGGGCGCCGCTGTCAGAGGCCGAGCTGCTGGAGCATCTGAAGGCGCTCTCCCGGAAGGAGTCCATCCTGGTTCAGGACTGCCTCGAGAACCACCCGGAGATCATCGACCTCAGTACCGGTGCGCTCACCACTGCGCGGATCCTGACCTGCCAGAACGAGCGGGGCGAGCCCGAGCCCGTCGCTGCCGTCTTCCGCATGGCGGTGCGCGAGCATCAGGTGGTCGACAACATCCATGCGGGTGGGATCGCGTGCGGGGTGGACCTGGGCACCGGCAAGCTCGGCCGGGCCACGGCCCTGAGCCCCAGCAGCGACTGGGTCGACGTGCACCCGACGACCGGCGCGGCCATCGCGGGGCGGACCCTGCCGCACTGGAACGAGGCGCTGCATCTGGCCTGCACGGCCCATCGCCAGTTCGACGCGATGGTGGTGGTGGGCTGGGACGTGGCGATCACCGAGTCGGGGCCGGTTCTCGTGGAGGGAAACGGGTCGCCATGCGTGAACCTGATCCAGCGGCCCCATGACGCCCCGCTCGGCCAGTCGCGCATGGGCGAGCTGCTCGCCCACCACCTGGAGAAGCTCGAGGTCGAGCCCGAGCTCTACCGAGAGGGGCGTCTTCGGGAGAAGCGCCTCCGGCGCGGTCGGCTTGCGTTGTAAGCCCTACGCATCTCGAGTTGCCGGCATCGCCAATGCGTACAGGTCCTGCGTCTCACGGCGGCCGCGGATCGGCACGTCGGGCCGCTTCGCGAAGCCCGCGGCGGCTGGCTGCGCCCTCTCCCAGGTCGCATGGTCGATCACCAACGCCGCGTCCAACTCTCGCGTCAGGCTCTGGAGCCGTGCCGCCAGGTTCGTGGTGTTGCCGATCGCGCTCCAG
>JAPUKG010000029.1 GCA_027295775.1 Pseudomonadota bacterium | reverse complement strand
TACCTGGTGGCCGCGGTGCTCTTCATCCTCGGCCTGCGCAACCTGTCGTCGGCGAAGACCGCGCCCCGGGGCAACGCCATGGCCGCGCTGGGCATGCTGATCGCGGTGGTGGCGACCCTGCTGGTCCAGGGCGTCGTCCGCTACGAGATCGTCCTGGCCGGCGTCGTCGTGGGATCCGCGGTGGGCGTGCTGATGGCGCTGCGCATCCAGATGACCGCCATGCCCCAGATGGTGGCCCTGCTGAACGGCTTCGGGGGCATGGCGTCGGCGTTGGTGGCATCGGCGGAGCTCTGGACCACGGTGGTGGACCAGGGCGCGTCGCCGACGGGCATCGTGCCCCTGGCCATCGTGCTGTCCGTGCTGATCGGCTCGGTGACGTTCACCGGCAGCCTGGTCGCCTTCGCCAAGCTCCAGGAGCTGATGCGCGGTGCGCCCCTCACCTATCCGGGTCAGCAGTTCGTGAACGCGCTGATCGGTCTGGGCACCCTCGCCCTGTGCGTCATGGTGGTGATGGATCCGGCGAATCTCCCGGCTTTCGGCGGGATCGCCGCAGTGGCGCTCCTCCTGGGCGTGGTCCTGGTGATCCCGATCGGCGGTGCGGACATGCCCGTCGTGATCTCGCTGCTGAACTCGGCTTCGGGCCTCGCGGCGTGCGCCACCGGCTTCGTGCTGGACAACAGCGCCCTCGTGATCAGCGGCTCCCTGGTCGGCGCGTCGGGCATCATCCTCACCCAGATCATGTGCAAGGCCATGAACCGGTCCATCGGCAACGTGCTGTTCGGGGCCTTCGGCGCCCAGCCCGAAGGCGTGGCCGTCGGCGCCCAGCAGGACATGGGCTCGGTCACGGCGTACACGCCCGAGGACGCCGCGGTGATCTTCGGCAACGCCACCTCGTGCATCGTGGTCCCGGGCTACGGAATGGCCGTGGCCCAGGCCCAGCACGCAGTGCGCGAGCTGGCCGACACCCTGGAGGCCCAGGGCATCTCGGTGAAGTTCGCGATCCACCCGGTGGCGGGGCGCATGCCGGGTCACATGAACGTGCTCCTGGCCGAAGCCGATGTCTCCTACGACAAGCTCGTGGAAATGGACGAGATCAACCCGCAGTTCTCCGAGACCGACGTGGCGCTGGTGCTGGGTGCCAACGACGTCGTCAATCCGTCGGCCCGCACCGACGAGAGCAGCCCGATCTACGGCATGCCCGTCCTGGACGTCGACCGCGCCGAGCACGTGTTCGTGATCAAGCGCAGCATGAACCCGGGCTTCGCCGGCATCCAGAACCCGCTCTTCTTCCACGACAACACCATGATGGTGTTCGGCGACGCGAAGGAGGTGGTCGTCAAGATCACCAAGGCCGTGCGGGAGTATCAGTAGCCCGCGGACCCCCGGCGGAATCCCGGATCAGCCGCTCTTCTCCGCGGCCTCGAGCAGGCGGTCGAGGCGCTGCACCGTCTCGACGAACTCGTCCATGAACTCGTAGATCACCTGGGCCGAGCTCTTGACCTCGTTCATCCGGCTCACCACCTGGCCCACCGGCATGCCGATCAGCTCCCGCGCTTTGGGGTTGGTGCGGGCCGAGAGCCCGATGCGCGTCTGGGCCTCCGCGCAGGCCATGTACTGGAGCGGCATGGCGAGCGTGCCCGGGCAGTCCTCGCGCAGCCAGGCCTCCGTCCAGGCCGTGCGCAGCATGCGGGCCGGCTTGCCCGACAGGGTCTTCGAGCGCACCGCGTCCTCGGACCGCGCTGCGAGCAGCTTGTCCATCACGTGGCCGGTCATCTCGCTCTCTTCGACGGTGAGCCAGCACGAGCCGGTCCAGATGCCCTGCGCTCCCAGGGCCAACGCGGCGGCGGCCTGCCGGCCGCACGCGATCCCGCCAGCCCCGAGGACGGGGGAGGGGGCCACCGCATCGACGATGTCGGGAAGGAGCACCATCGAGCCGATCTCCCCCGTGTGACCGCCCGCCTCGGTGCCCTGGGCGATGATGATGTCGACGCCCTGCGCCTGCTGTCGGAGGGCGTGCTTCACCGCGCCGGTGAGGGCGGCGACCTTGATCCCCATGCCGTGGGCGACGTCGATGACGTCCTTGGGCGGCGGTCCGAGGGCGTTTACGAGGAGCTTCACCGGGAACTTCAGCGCGACGTCCAGCTGGTTGCGCGCGCCGCCGTCGGTCCAGCCGAGAAGGCCCCCGCTGCCACCGCCACCGACTCCGGACTGTCGCTCGAAGTTCGCCGGCAGCGGCGGCACGTCGAACTCCTCGAGAACCGTCTCGATCCAGTCCGTCACTTCCTGCGGGATCATCTTCTTGAAGGCATCGGGGTCGACCTTGCCCGTTGCCTCGTCTGCGGTCCCGAGACCGTCCTCCTTGCCCTCGTACTTGGCGGGCATCACGATGTCGACGCCGTAGGGCTTGCCGTCGACGTGCTCGTCGATCCACTGGAGCTCGATCTCCAGCTGCTCGGGGGAGAAGGCCAGGGCGCCCAGCACGCCCATCCCCCCGGCATTGGTCACGGCGGCCACGACGTCCCGGCAGTGGCTGAAGGCAAAGATCGGAACGTCGATTCCGAAGACGTCACAGAGTTCGGTTCGCATGATGATCCTCCGAGGTTTGGCGCGCGGGCCCGATCAGCGACGGCGAGCGACCTCGGTGAGGTGCTCGATCTGCCCGTCCTCGCGCTGGTGCAGGACCGCGTTGTAGTTCCGGCTCCCCGCACCTGGACGCACGTAGCCCGTGACGGCGCTCACGCGGTAGGTCTCGTCGCTCCCGCCCGGAGGCGGGGCGGCGTGCATGGTATCGCTGTAGTGGAGCGAGACGTCTCCGGGACTCGCGTCGAAGGAGGCTCCCTTCGGCGCCTTTGGGTGATTCGCATCGATGGGCGCGCAGGCCCGGTTCCAGGATCCCGGCAGCATCTTGAGCTCGCCCGTCTCGGGGTTCGAGGGCGTGAGGAAGGTCGAGACGATCAGCACGGGGCAGTTGATGGCGTGCCCCCCCATACCGCAGTCCCGATGCCACGGGATGTCCGAGAGCCCCTCCTTCATGTCCGGGTTCTTGAAGATCACCGAGACGCCCTCGTCCGCGCTGCCCCGACGGCGGTGCTCGAGGGTCTCGTGCGACAGATCCTTCAGGGCCAGAAGCCTCGGGTCGCTCGGGAGGCCGCGAAGCGCGGGCTTCGCCCCGGCGCGGGTGACGCGGCAGAGCACCTCCTCCCCCCGAGCGTTCTTGCCCCACCAGGACAGCTTGTCGCCCTTCACCGCCTCGGACCGCAGCTCATGGGCCTCTGCGAGGAATTGCTCCACCTCGGGCGCCGAGAAGACGTTGCGGACGAACAGGTAGCCCGCGGTCCGCAGGAAGTGAGCCATGTCGTCGCGGTCGTCGTCGAGAGCGAAGGTCTGCCCGGGGTTCAGCTGCACCCCGTGGCGATCCTCCAGCTCCACGAGCACGGCGGCCGGGTCGTAGAACGGGCGTCCGTTGTACATCGCGCGCAGGCCCGGCTCCCAGTCGAGCCAGCGGATGGCCTTGCCGCGCTCGCAGCGGGCGCGCCCGCCGTAGAGGAGGCCCGCCGCGGCCTCGCGCTCCTGGACGATGGCTTCCCAGACCTCGTGGTCGAGCTCGATCACGGTGTCGGCTGTGTCGTCGCCGGCCACGATCTCGACGCTCTCCGGCCCGGGGATGTAGGTGTAGGCCCCGCCCTCGCGGCGCCGGAAGGCCAGGCTGCCGAGGTTCCGGGACGCTCTGGCCGCTTCCGCGCCCCGACCGTCGCCGAGCCGATGCGGCAGCTCCTGGTGGTAGGTATGGAAGTCGAGAGGCTCGAAGGCGGCCATGGCGGGGTCCTCCCTTCGACCAGTATAGACCGCCGAGCTAGGTCTGCTCCAGATCCTCGTTCTCGAGCGCTTCCCGCGTGCGGGCATCGACACTGCGCAGCGACGGACTGCTCGCGTAGAAGAGCAGTCCCACGGCGATCACGAGCACGGAGGCGCCGGCCACGGCCACCGGCGCGCCGAAGCTCTCCGCCACCGCGGCCATGGGCAACGTGCCCAGCGGGGTGATCCCGAAGGACATCATCAGGAAGCTCGAGACGCGGCCCCGGACCCGATCGGGGATCAGGATCTGGATGGCCGTGTTGTTGAGCGTGCCGAAGACGCTCGAGAAGACGTTGGCCGCGAGGACCAGGGGCAGGGCGAGCAGGAACCAGGGGCTCATCGCGAAGGCCAGCAGGAAGGAGGCGAACCCCACCAGCGCGCCCAGCATCACGCCCAGGCGCCCGCTCGTCTCGGCGCGCTGCGCCACGTAGATCGAGCCCAGGAGCCCCCCGAGACCCGACACCGCGTAGAGCAACCCCAGTCCGCGGGAGCCCACTGCCCAGACGTCCTCGGTGAAGACCACGAGAAGCGTCTGGAACGGCATGGCCAGGAACATCGGCAGGATGCCGAACGCGAGAAGCACGAGGACCAGCCGGTTGGCTCCGATGTAGCGGAAGCCCTCGGCGAGGTCGCGACCCACGGAGAGGTCGCGCGCCCCCTGCAAGGGCGGGCAGCGATGCACGCCGAGCAGACACAGCAGCGCGATCACGTACAGGACGATCCCGATCGAGAAGGCACCGGACAGACCGAGGATCGGAACCAGGAACCCCGACAGGGTCGGCCCCAGGATCCGCGTGGCGTTCATCCCTCCCATGGACAGAGCCATGGCGTTCTGCAGCCCGCGCTTGCCAATGATGTTGACCACGATGGCCATGCGGGCGGGCATCGTGAACGGGAAGACGCATCCCATGATGATCGCCGTCGCCACGAGATGCCAGAACTGGAGCTGGCCGGTCACCAGCAGCGCGACGACCAGGAGCTCCGAGAGGATCAGCGCGCCCTGCCCCAGCATGATGAGGCGGCGGCGCTCGAAGCGATCGGCTACGACGCCGCCGAAGGGCGACATGATCATCATCGGGATCGCGACCGCGAAGTTCACGAAGCCCAGGTCCAGGGGACTGCTCGTGAGCTCGAAGGTGATCATCGAGCGCACCAGCATCTGGCCCTGCATGGCCAGGAAGAAGGCCATGTTGCTGGCGAAGAGCCAGCGATACTGGCGGTGCTCGAGGGACGCGACGGCGGCACGCCAGCGCCCGGGTCCCGCGCCGATCCCTGGGGTGGGTCGTCTCCAGCCGGGATTCATCCCCGCCCGCCGGTCCCCCGTCGAATCATCGCGGCGGCTGCCCGCGCTTCAGGCCCCTTCTGGCGTGAAGGTGATCTGCATCTCCTTGACGCCGTTGATGAAGTTCGAGCGCAGGCGTCGGGGCGGCGCGGCCAGCACGGGGTCGCGCAGCCTGGAGACGATCTCCTCGAAGATGATGTTCAGCTCGAGTCGCGCCAGGTTGGCGCCGATGCAGTAGTGCTCGCCAATCCCGAAGGCCAGATGCTCGTTGGGACTGCGCCGGACGTCGAAGCGGT
This sequence comes from Pseudomonadota bacterium, assembly GCA_027295775.1. GTDB lineage: Bacteria > Myxococcota_A > UBA9160 > UBA9160 > UBA4427 > JAPUKG01. The sequence goes on along the minus strand of JAPUKG010000029.1, from coordinate 5,961 downwards.
CGGGATCCTCGAAGACCTCTTCGTCTCGGTTGACCGACGGGTACCACATCACGAGCTTGTCGTCCTTGCGCATCTTGACGCCGCCGACCTCCGTGTCCTGCATGACGGTGCGACGGAAGTGGTGCACCGCCGGTTCGTAGCGCAAGATCTCCTCCACGGCCGAGGGAATCAGCGACGGGTCCTCGACGAGGAGCTCCAGCTGATCGGGGTGCTCGATCAGCAGCCTCATCCCGTTGGTCGTGACCGTGCGCGTCGTCTCGTTTCCGGCGACGCAGAGCAGAAGGAAGAACGCGCAGTACTCCATCTCGCTCAGCTTCTCGCCGTCGACCTCGTCGTGCAGGAGCTTGCTGCTGAGGTTGTCCGCCGGCTGATCCCGGTACACCGCCGCCACCTTCATGGCGTGCCCGAACATGCCCATGGAGGCCTGCATGGCCTCCTCCCGGTCCTTGGGCGCGAGCTCCGGATCGTCGAAGCCGATCATCCGGTTCGAGATGTCGAAGATCTCCTTCCGCGCTTCGAAGGGCACGGCCATCATCTCGCAGATGACCTGCAGCGGAAGCTCCGCGGCGACCTCGGTGACGAACTCGGCCTTGCCCTGGGGCGCCACTGCGTCGACGATCTTCTTCGCCAGGTCTCGGATGTGCCCTTCCTGCTGACTCACGAAGCGCGGCGTGAAGCTGCGCTGGACGATGCGGCGGAACTTCCCGTGCTGCGGGGGGTCCATCATCAGCATGATCGGCATCATGCTGCCGCGCTGCCGGAAGGCCTCGCGCTCTTCCGGTCGCGGATCGCGCATCTGGGTGCCCCCGACCTGAGACGAAAAGATCTGGGGATTGCGCGAGACCTGGATCAGATCGTGATACTTCGTGATGCACCAGAAGCCGGTGCCCTCCTCCTCTTCGTGCCAGTGAACCGGGTCCTTCTCGCGCAGCTCCTTGAACCAGTGGTGGGGCGTGCCCTCCAGGAAGTTCTCCGGATCGGTCAAGTCGATATCCGAGATGCTCATGGTCCGAGCTCCTCTCTGGGGTGGGGGATCGTGGGCTCAGTATAGCTCCAGGGATGTGTCACGGGACAGGCGAGCTCTCGGAAGGGGTCCCGAGAGCGCGTGCCTTGAGGACGGCCATGACCTCGGCGTGCTCCTTCTCGTTGAGACGGAAGCGCAGGAAGAGCAGCGTCCCGATCAGGTAGCAGGCTCCGGGCAGGATGCCGATGAGCGCCACCATGGCGGTCAGGGTCGACTCGGACTGCTCGGCGTTGGGCACGAAGCCGACGGCCTGGAGGACGAAGCCCGTCGCGATCGCGGTGATGCCACCGGCTCCCTTGCGCACCAGGTTGAAGATCGCGAGATAGGCGCCCTCCTTTCTCTCCCCGGTCAGGAACTCGTCGTAGTCGATCACGTCGGCCTGGATGGCGGGCGCCACCACCGCGCCGCATCCCCCTCCCAGTCCCAGCACGAAGATGATCGAGAAGATCAGGACGTAGCTTCCTTCGGAGATGAAGAAGAGCCCGGAATACCCGACGGTCAGGACGGCCATCGAGAAGACCCAGAGCTGCTTCTTCCCGAAGCGACGAGACAGTCGAATCCACATGGGAGTGAGAGCGAACTGCGGGATGAAGTAGACGAGAATGAAGGCCTCGGTGAGCTCCGGCGCCTTGATCACGTACTGCATGATGTAGGGCGCGAGCATTCCAATGCTGGCGACGCCGAAGGTCTCGATGCCGTAGACGATGAGGAGCAGGCGGCCGTGCTCGTTGCGAAAGACGTCCGTGAAAGCCTTGGTGATGTTCACGGCGCCCCGACCCTGATACTCGGAGCGCTCGGGAAGCTTCAGCGCGGCGAACAGGATCAGCGCCGCCATCACCGCTCCGCCCACCAGCGATACCGCGAAGGCCATGGTTCTCGGGTCCTGCGCCGTGCGCAGGAGGTAGACGCCTCCGAGCCCAAAGCCGGAGCCGGCCGCGGCGATCACGTGCCGGTAGCCGAACAGCCGGGTGCGCTCGTGATAATGGGAGGTGAGCTCCATGCCGAGAGCGCCGTAGGGGACGAAGAAGATGGTCATCGCGGTCTCGAAGAGCAGGAGCGCGACGCCCATCCAGAGGATCAGCAGCACGCCCTCCAGGACCGTGGGCGGCGTCCAGAGCATGACGGTCGCCACCGCGATGGGGATCACCGAGGCGAGCATCCACGAGCGTCTGCGGCCGCGCCGAGCCGTGGAGCGATCCGACAGGAAGCCGGCGATCGGATCGGAGATCGCGTCCCAGATCCGTCCGACGCCGTAGATCACTCCCATGGCGGCGGGCGCGATCAGCAGCACGTCGGTGCTGAACTTCATCAGGTAGATGCCGACCAGCATGCCCATGCCGCCAAAGCCGATGGCGGGAAGGCAGTACGCCCAGATCGTCGCCTGAGAGAGGCGCAGCTCCGGGGGAGGCGGCTGTCTCTGGAGATCCGGTGCGGTGTCGGTCACTCGCTGGCGACCGCGGGCTGCTCCTCCAGACGGAAGGGCTCCTCGAGGGCCGCGCTAGCCCGCTTTACGGCGCGCGACGAGTTCCATCGGTCGGTTCGGTCGATCACCTCTTCGTAGTAGGAGATCGCCTGCTCACGATGACCCCGCAGGTCCAGGATGTGCCCGTGAGTGAGCAGCAGCCAGTTCTGGCCCCATGCCGTCAGGCGCTCGCGGTCCCCGTCGAAGGTCTCCAGGATCTCCGCCGCCTGCCCCACGTGTCCCTGGTAGAGCTCGGCGCGTGCGCGCCAGACCCGGGCCAGGGCCCTTCGCTGCGCGTCGCCGAACTGGTGCCCGTCGGCTCGTTCCAGCTCGAGAGCGGTCCGGGCGACGGCCGGGTAGTCGCCGAGCGACATCAGGATCTCGACGACCTCGAAGTGGACGTAGCTGTTCTGCGGGTAGCGACCGTGGAGCTCGACCACGGTGGGAAGGGCGAGATCGGGGCGCTGGTCGAGGTAGTGCTGGATTCGCTGCCGCGAGATCGACGCCTCGACCCGGAACCAGTCGCCGTCGTTGCTGACCTCCTCCACCAGGGCGATTCCGGTCTCGCGCTCCCCAGTGGGGATGAACCACAGCCAGGAGAGCCACTTGATGAACCCCGGAGCCAGACTCGCGTAGTAGTAGTACATGCCCAGCGGCAGCTTCGCGTCCACGAAGTCGGGCTCCAGCTCGATCGCGCGCTCCAGGTGCTCGCGTGCTCTCTCGCCGTAGACTCCCGCCGAGAAGTAGTGCCCCCGGAATCCCTCCAGCAGGGTCAGTTGGAACAGCGCCTGACCCAGGTAGAAGTGCGCCCGCGCGTCGTTGGGGGTCCGCGTCAGGCGCCGCTCGCTGAGGGCGATGGCCCGCTCGCAGCGCTCCTGGATCGCGGCGTCGAAGGAGTCGTTCTGGAAGTCGGCGAACTTGCGCAGGTAGAGGGTCTTGACCTCGAAGACCGGGGCCGCGGGATGGTCCGGGTACTCCCGGTGAATCCGACTCCAGATCGTATCCGCGGCGGCGAGGTCGCCGGCGGAGTTGTACTCGATACCGCGCCGAATCAGCGCGAGAAGAGTCTCGGCAGAGCTCGCTGCGGACTCGAGCTCGGTGAGATCGGGGGCCGAGCCGTCGGGGACCTCGCTGGCCCGCGCGATGCCCGGTCCCTGCACAGCCAGAACGAGCGCCAGGGCGGCCAGCACGCGCTGCCGCGCGCAGAGCCTCACAGGCGCGTGCAGCTCGGGCAACACTTCCTCCGCTCGAGATCGACCCGCTCTCCTCGTCCAGCCGCCGTCGCCGAGCCACTCGCACCACCCGCTCGCTAACTGTGGATGGCAGGTTGAGCTTGGGTCCGACGGCTGGCTCCGATTATACTCGCTGACGTGGCTCCACCCTGAGCTTTCTGCGGGTCGAGGGGAGGAGGCGTCCAGTGAACTTCGGATTTACGGAAGAGCAGGACCTGCTCCGGCGCGAGGTGCGCCACTACCTGGGCCAGCGCTGCCCGATGAAGCAGGTCCGGCAGCTCATGGGGACGCCCGAGGGCTACTCTCCCGAGCTCTGGAAGGAGTGGGGCGAGCTCGGCTGGCTGGGGATCACGGTTCCCGAGGAGTACGGCGGTGCCGGGCTCAAGTGGATCGACCTGGTCGTGCTCCTCGAGGAGGCCGGGCGGGCGCTGTACCCCTCGCCGCTCACTTCGAGTGCCCTGGCGGGCGCCGCTCTCTGCGACCTGGGAAGCCCCGAGCAGAAGCGCGAGTGGCTTCCCTCGCTCGCGGACGGCTCGCGCATTGGCACCCTTGCGCTACTCGAGGCGGACGGCGACCTGACGCCGAACGGCATCCAGCTCCGGGGAGAGCCCGATGGCGACGGCTTCCTGCTGCGCGGGGAGAAGCGCTTCGTCACCGATCCCGTGTCGGCGGACCTGTTCGTCGTGGCCTTTCGCACGGGCACCGGCACCGGTGACGCCGACGGGGACGCGGATCTCACCCTGGCGCTGGTCGATGCCGACGCGCCGGGCGTCCACGCCCGAACCTTCCCGACCCTGGACCAGACGAAGCGGCTCGGGACGCTCGACCTGGACGGGGTCCGGGTCGCGGGTGACGCCCTTCTGGGCGAGCCCGGGGCGGCCGGGTCCACACTCGCTCGCCTGCTCGATCTGGGCGCTGTGGCGGTCGCCGCCGAGATGATCGGCGCGGCCGAAGCAGCCCTCGATCTCACCGTCCAGTACGCGAAGCAGCGCGTGCAGTTCGGATCGCCGATCGGTCGCTTTCAGGGGGTCAAGCACCCGCTCGCCGAGATGTACGTGCAGGTCGAGTCGTCGAAGTCGCTGCTCTACTACGCGGCCTGGGCCCTCGACGACGACCCCGAGCAGGTGCCGCGCGCAGCCTCACTCGCGAAGGCCTACCTGAGCGACGCCTTCGCGCGCATCGGCATCGACGGAATTCAGCTCCACGGTACACTGGGATACACCGAGGAGCACGACATCCAGCTCTACCTCAAACGCTCGAAGTGGGCGCGGCCGATGTTCGGCGACGCGTCGTACCACTACGAGCGGGTGGCGAGCTTGCGGGGTCTCTGATGGACTTCAATCTGACGCCCGAAGAAGAGACGTTTCGCGGCGAAGTGCGCCGATTCCTGGTGGAAAACCTGCCGCTCCCCGAAGAGCGCAGTCCCGGGTTCATCCTGGAGTGGTGGCAAAAGATCCGCGAGAAGCGTTGGGTGGGCTTCTCGTGGCCGGCGGAGGTGACCGGGGGCGGCGGAAGCCTGATGGAGCAGTTCATCCTCAAGGAGGAGATGTTCCGGGCGAGGGCCCCGCTCCTCGGCAGCGACTACACCGGGCTTCACTGGGTGGGGCCTGCCATCATCCAGTTCGGAAGCGAAGCGCAGAAGCAGGAGTACATCCCCGAGATCCTGGACAGCAAGTCGTTCTGGTGCACGGGCTACTCGGAGCCCGACGTCGGTAGTGATCTGGCCTCCCTCCAGTGCAAGGCCGTTCGCGAGGGCGACACGTACGTGGTCAACGGCCAGAAGATCTGGACGTCCTTCGCCCACGTCGCCAAGCGCATCTTCCTGATGGTGCGAACCGGCCTGGACGGCGAGTCGAAGTCGAAGTTCGACGGCATCACCTGCCTGCTGGTTCCGATGGACACGCCGGGCATCGAAGTGCGCCCGATCCGGAACATGGCCGCGGGGATGATGGCCGACATGCTCAACGAGGTGTTCTTCACCGACGTGAGAGTCCCCGCGAAGTACCGGCTCGGCGACGAAGGCCAGGGCTGGGAGATCCTCTGCTCGGCGCTCCAGAGCGAGCGCTCGGGGATCACCGAGGTGAACCGGCACGCGGCGGCGCTGGAAGACCTGATCGAGCTGGCGCGGCGCTCGCGCTGGGGGGGTCGGCAAGCCCTGGAGGACCCGGAGATCCGACGTCGGCTGGCCCAGTTCGACGCCACGATCGAGGCGATGCGGCTGAACGGCATGCGGGCACTCACCA
>JAPUKG010000289.1 GCA_027295775.1 Pseudomonadota bacterium | reverse complement strand
GTGTGCCGTCTCCTGCCAGCCGATGCGCGGGGGCAGTAGGGCCGTGCTGCCCGCCTCGGCCGTGACCCCGAGAGTCACGCACGGGGCGCGCAGCTTCGCTCCCTCCGCGATCAGGACGAGGTCACAGTGCGGCAGCAGGGTGAGGCCGATCCCGACGCCGATTCCGTTGACGGCGGCGATCAGGGGCTTGGGGAAGGCCTCGACCGCCTCGATGAAGGGCGTAAAGCCGTGGGGCTCTCCGTCCGCGTGGCGGCGGGACCGCTCCATCTCGCCCAGGTCCTGTCCTGCGCTGAATGCGCGACCCGTACCGGTGACGACCACCACGGCCACGTCGTCGCGCTCCGCAGCGTCGGCCAGGGCGTCGCGCACGGCGTCGTAGAGGTCGTCGTTGAACGCGTTGAGGGCCTTGGGCCGGTTCAGGGTGAGGAGTCGGATCCGCTCGCGATCCTCGATGTCGAGGACGCCTCGGGTGTCCGGCCCGGTCATGCGGGCACGGTCGACGGGGACTGGGCGCGTTCCGGGCTGCCCGACCAGGTCCACGCGTGGTTCCGCCGCGACAGCCCCAGCATCATTCCGCCCAGCACCGGCGGGTGGAGGAACAGCGTCTGGAGCTCGCCATCGACGCGCACCGGCGTGCAGGCGGCGCGCCGCTCGCCGGCCCGCTGCTCGATGTCGCCGAGCTGACCGGTCTCGGCGAATGCCATGTAGAAGGTCTCGCCGCTGCGGGCGAAGAACCGGCCCATGGTCCTGGCCGGATCGTTGGGGGTGATCACCTCGAAGCGGTGCAGGCGATCCGGGTCGAAGAGCGTGAGGGTCCCGGCGTAGCCGTAGTGCTTCGACTCGATCGGCACGAACGCCCCCGGATCGAGGCCGAAGAGCTCGACACAGCGCTCGACCGCGGCCGCCGCATCGCGAACCAGGTGGGTCACCTCGTAGAGGCCGTCGATCGCGCCCACCGGCGGCAGCGGCTCCTCTGGACTCAGCACCAGCCGCAGCCCGTGTCCTCCGGTCGCCGACGGGTCCAGATGCGCCTGTCCGTTCTCGAGCGCCGGCTCCGCGCCCCGCTCCCGCAGGCGCACCACGAGCCCCTCGAGGTCCCGGGTCGACGCGCCGGCGGCGAACAGGTGTCCGCCGCGCGCCGCCATCGCATCGGCCACGGGCCCCACCCCGTCGGGCTCGAGCAGCTCGATCCAACCGTCGCCGAGTCGGTAGCGACTCCGGCGGGCAGACAGACACGCCACGCGGTCATCCCCGTGATGCTCGGCGCCCAGGATCGCCTCCCAGCCCGCCGCCGCCGCCGCCCGGTCGGGAACCACCATCTGCACGCGATCGATTCGGCACAGCATCAGTCACACTCCTGGCGAACGATCTCCACTGCGCGGCCGAGCGTGTCGAGCCGGTCGCTCATGGAGCGGCCGGCCGGGTCGATGCGCAGCTGATTCACACCCGCGTCCCGGTAGCGGCGGATGCGCTCGCGCACCATCTCCTCGGTGCCGAGCAGCGAGCTCTGCATCACCATCTCGTCCGGTACCTTTGCTGCGGCCTCCTCTCGCTTGCCCGCGATCCAGAGGCGTTGCACCTCGGTCGCGGCGTCGAGCCAGCCGCCCCTCTTGTAGGCATCGTTGTAGAAGTTGGTCTTGGCCGAGCCCATGGCGCCGAGCGTGAACGCCAGCCCGGGCTTGCGCGCCGCCACCATGGCCTCGACGTCGTCCCCGAACTGCACGCCGCCGCCGACGACGATGTCGATGTCGTCCAGGCTGCGCCCCGCCTTCTCGGCACCGCGCCGCAGGTGGTCGAGATGGGCGCCCGCGTGCTCGGGGGTGAAGGAGGTGCCGAGCCAGCCGTCCGCCAGCTCGCCGGTCAGCTCGAGTCCCCTGGGACCCAGGGTCGCCAGGTAGATCGGAATGCCCGGGTTCGGCGGCTGCGCGAGGCGCAGGGGCTTTCCCTCGCCACCGGGGCGCGGCAGCGTGTGGTGCCGGCCCTGGTAGCAAAGCTTCTCGCCGCGGAACGCCATGCGCACGATCTCGATGGTCTCGCGCATGCGCCGGATGGGCTGGGCGAAGGGCTGTCCCTGGAGCCCCTCCACCACCTGGGGCCCGCTGGCGCCGAGCCCGAGCAGGAAGCGGTCGTTCGAGATCGTCGCCATCGTCAGCGCGGTCATCGCCGTCATGGACGGCGTCCGCGCGCTGATCTGCATGATGCCGCTGCCGAGCGCGATCCTCTGGGTGCGCGCCGCCAGGAAGGCCAGCGGCGCCACGGCGTCGTAGCCCCACGCCTCCGCCGACCAGGCCACGTCGACCCCGAGCTTCTCGGCCTCGACCGCGAACTCCACGACCCGCTCGAAGTCGCGGCCCTTGCCGGAGGCCGCGCCTCCGATGCCGATCGCCGTTCGCAAGGGCAAGGGGATCCTCCTCCACCGAGGCCGAGGCCGACGAAACGCACAGCACTCAGCGGGGCATCGTGATTTCCGCCCGACTCGATAGCATACCCCCGAACCGCGCCGATCCGGCGATCCAGAGGCATAGGGGAATCGATCCGTGAAGCAGAGCGCGTTCGTCGCCGTCGTCGCCGTGTGGGCCAGCGAGCTGGCCCTGGCGCGCGTGACTGGCGAGCCCCAGTCCCCCCTCGACATCGGCGAATCCCTGGCGGGCCTGTGTCTGCTGGGCGTCGCGCCGGTCGTGCTCTTCGCGCGCTGGCCGACGCCCGGATGGCTGCGCTCGGTGCTGCTCGGCCTAACGGCGGCGGCGCCCATGGCGCTGGTGGCGTTCGGCATCCTGGTTCCGGTGATCTTGAGGAACGTCGTGATCGGTGCAATCGGCCTGGCCGCCCTGCTGGGCGTCCTGTGCGCCTGGCGCATCGCGGCGGCGCACAGACGAAACGCCCCCTTCCCCGGACCCTTGGCCGCCGCCGCCGTCGTCGCGGCCGCGTCCCTCGCGGTCTGGCTGATTAAGGACGCGGCGCTGCCGCCGCTCCCCCTCCTGGCTCCCCTCCTGGCGCTCTATGCGGCGATCGGCCTGGCCGCGCGCCGCACCGCGCTGGTCCCCGTCGTGATGGTGGCGGTCGCCCTCTTCGC
>JAPUKG010000288.1 GCA_027295775.1 Pseudomonadota bacterium | reverse complement strand
GTCGAGCAGCTTCGCGTGAAGGCTCTCGACGATCTGGATCGACGATGGGGCGAGGGCCTGGGCCGCGGCCGAGACCGGCGAAACCCACACGAGCATCGAGAGGAGCGCAATCCGGATCTTCAAGGGCTTCCTCGGCCGGCGGGGGGGACGGCGCGGGAGCATAGCGCTTTACCCGTCCGCGCGACCCGGCACGGGCCTAGCCGTCGTCGCCGAGGACGAAGGCGCAGACCGCGTCGCGGAAGCCTTCGGGGTTGTCGGTCATGACCGAGTGGCCCGCCTGCGCGACGACGGCGAGCTGGGCGTTCGGGATGACTTCGTCCACCATCCGGTCGGCGGTATCTGCGGAGAGGATGTCCGACGCCGCGCCGCGGACGACCAGGGCCTGGCAGAGAAGCTTTCCGAGCGCCGACCAGAGCTCGTTCTGGATCCTCTCCTCCCGCGCCTTGATCGCCTCGGCATCGGGCTGGTTGGCGCCCCAGTTCCGGAGTCCCGTGTCCATCTTGAGCACGAGCTTCCCGTCGTCGCGCTCCCGGAGGCCGTACTTCGCCATTCGCGCGATTGCGGAGGGGCGCGCGGCGGGATACGCGAGGCTCAGCATATTCTCGTACTCGCGGACGTTCGCGAACGTGGGGTCGCGGTGTTCCTCCACGTCCATGCGGATGCGCACGATGCCGCGTGCGTCGAGCTCGGGTCCGGAGTCCACGATCACGAAGCCGGCCACGGTCTCGGGGTGCGCAGCGGCGTAGAGTGTGCACACGCGGCCGCCGAGAGAGTGTCCCACGAGCACGGCGCGGTCGATGCCCAGCTTCGCGAACACGGCCTCGAGGTCGGCCACGTGGTGCTCGTAGTCGTAGCGGCGCTCGGGATCCCAGTCCGAGTCGCCGTGGCCGCGCAGGTCGAGGGCGAGAACGCGATAGTAGGGCGCGACCGAAGGGGCGAAGTCGTCCCAGATGTGAGCTTCGTTGCCGAAGCCGTGGACGAGGAGCATGGGGACGCCCTCCTCGCTCCACTCGAGCAGGTGGAGCTCTCCGCCGTGGGCTCCCGGGACGCGCAGGGACCGAGGTTGCATGGTGACCATCCTACTCGAACGCGCGAGTCTGGGTTTCCTCCTGGGGGCGGCTGGGGGTCATCGCGCTCCGGGCCTCTCATCCGGTGGCAAAGCGTGGCTTGAAGCGGATTTGGGCGGGGTGCAGAACCACAAGACTTTGGGTGGTGAGCATAGGGGGTGCTGTAAATGTCTTGGGGGTTGCGGAATGGTTCCGGTCAGGGCCATGAGGCCCTCCGCGCGACGACCCCCACCCGGCCTTGCGGGCGCCCGATTCGTTCGGCTTCGCCTCACTTCGCGCCGGCCTCCGGCCGGCTTGCCCTTACGAGAAGCGCTTCGCGCCATGGAGCGAGACAGCCTTTCGTCGAGGGTCAGTGCCACAGAGGCAACGGGGAGCCATGGTAGGGCCAGGCACGGCCCGGTGTGAGCCGAGCGAAGTTCAGAAGGCTAGTGTTGATCGCGGACTCCACTTTTCCTGTGATACGGTCGAGTTATCCGATTCGTTCTGGAGGTTTCCCATGCCGGTCATCGAGACGACGCGGGCGCTGGTCGAGTCGGTCTACGGGCGTGTCGAGAAGAATCTGGGGATCGTTCGGGACCGGTTGGGGCGGCCGCTGACATACGCGGAGAAGGTGCTGCTCGGGCATCTGGCCAATGCGGCGGAGCAGGAGCTGGAGCCGGGGAAGAGCTACCTGGAGCTTCGGCCCGATCGGGTGGCGATGCAGGACGCCACGGCGCAGATGGCGATCCTGCAGTTCATGCAGGCCGGACTCGATGAGACGGCGGTGCCCACCACGATCCACTGCGACCACCTCATCCAGGCGTATCGCGGCGCGTCCGAGGACATGGAGGCCGCGCACACCACGAACCGGCAGGTCTACGACTTTCTGCGCAGCGCTTCGGCGCGCTACGGCATTGGCTTCTGGAGTCCCGGGGCGGGAATCATCCACCAGGTGGTTCTCGAGAAGTACGCCTTCCCCGGCGGCATGATGATCGGCACCGACTCGCACACGCCCAACGCGGGAGGACTCGGGATGTTCGCGTGCGGCGTTGGCGGCGCGGATGCGGTGGACGTGATGGCCGACCTGCCGTGGGAGGTGCTGTACCCGAGGCTCGTCGGGATCCATCTGACCGGCTCGCTCGGCGGCTGGGCCTCGCCCAAGGACGTGATCCTCCACGTGTGCTCGGTGCTCACCGTGAAGGGCGGGACGAACCGCGTGGTGGAGTACTTCGGGCCCGGCGCCGCGTCGATCAGCTGTACGGGCAAGGGTACGATCACCAACATGGGCGCCGAGCTCGGCGCCACCACGTCGATCTTCCCGTACGACGAGCGCATGGCCACCTACCTGAAGGCGACCCGGCGCGAGGAGCTGGCCGACGTGGCGGGCGCGCACGTCGATCTCCTGCGCGCAGACCCCGAGGTGGAGCGCGATCCCGGGCGTTTCTTCGACGAGGTGGTCGAGATCGATCTCTCGAAGCTCGAGCCCTACGTGGTGGGACCGCACACGCCGGACCTGGCGCGGCCTGTGTCGAAGATGGCTGCCGACGTGCGCGAGCACGGCTACCCGGCCCAGCTCTCCTCGGCGCTGATCGGGAGCTGCACCAACTCGTCGTACGAGGACATGTCCCGGGCGGCGGACGTGGCGCGCCAGGCCGCCGCCCGCGGCGCCAGGACCCGGACCCCGCTCTGGTGCACGCCCGGCTCGGAGCAGATCCATCAGACCATCCAGCGCGACGGACAGCTGGCGGACCTCGAGTCGATTGGCGCCCTCGTTCTGGCCAACGCGTGCGGGCCCTGCATCGGGCAGTGGAAGCGGGACGACAGCCTGAAGGGCGTCGCCAACTCGATCATCAACTCCTACAATCGGAACTTCCCGAAGCGGAACGACGGAAACCCAGAGACGCTCTCCTTCATCGGCAGTCCCGAGGTGGTCGTAGCCTATGCCCTGGCCGGCACCCTCGAGTTCGACCCGCTCCACGACGAGATCGAGGCGCCGGGTGGGGAGCGCTTCGCGCTCGAGCCCCCGGCCCCGGCACCGGAGATCCCGGAGCGCGGCTTCGTCTTCTCGGACGAGGGCTACGTCGCACCGAGCGAGAATGCGAAGGATGTGCGGGTCGAGGTCCCGGAGGACAGCGAGCGGATCCAGCTCCTGACCCCGTTCGAGCCCTGGGACGGACGCGACTTCGAGCGCCTGCCCCTGCTCCTGAAGGCAAAGGGCAAGTGCACTACGGACCACATCTCGCCGGCCGGGCCGTGGCTGCGCTTCCGCGGTCACCTCGACAACATCAGCGACAACGCGTTCATCGGGGCGATCAACGCCTTCACCGGCAAGGCCGGCGAGGGGCTCGATCAGCTCTCCGGAGAGACCGGCATCCCGCTGCCGAAGATCGCCCGGCACTACAAGACCGAGGGCCGCCGCTGGGTCGTGGTGGGCGACGAGAACTACGGCGAGGGCTCGAGCCGCGAGCACGCCGCCATGTCGCCCCGCTTCCTCGGCTGCGCGGCCGCGATCGTGCGGAGCTTCGCGCGCATTCACCAGTCGAACCTGAAGAAGCAGGGGGTTCTGCCCCTGACCTTCCGCGACCCGGCCGACTACGACAGGGTCGCCGAGACCGACCGGGTGAGCATCACCGGTCTCTCGGGGCTGGCGCCGGGCCGACCCCTGCAGGTCATCTTCCACCACCGAGATGGAAGCGAGGACACCGCCGAGGTCACCCATACCCTGAACGCCGATCAGGTGGAGTGGTTCAAGGCGGGCTCGGCGCTGAACATGCTGCGACGGAATGAGGGGTAGGAGCGAATCCGTCCCACCCTCGGTGCCGTGGTACCCTCTGGCCGACGAGGGACCCCCATTGCCCCACAGCGTCGAAGAGATCGAGGCACGCCTGCGCGCGAACGGGCTCAGCCTGACCCCCCAGCGGCGCGCCATCGTCCGGCACCTGCTGGGCAGCGCCAATCACCCCACCGCGGCCCAGGTCCTCGAGGGCATCACCCGCGAGTTCCCCATGGCCAGCCGCGCCACCGTCTACACCACACTCGCCCTGCTGCGGGACCTCGAGGTGGTGAGCGAGGTGCCGGGTCCGGGAAACGAGCTGCGCTTCGACCCCAACCCCGATCCGCACCAGCACTTCTGCTGCACCCGGTGTGGGCGCCTCGAAGACGTGCCGGACGAGTGCTTTCCCGTCTCCGTGGCCAGCGATCGGCGGCTTCCCTTCCAGGTGAGCCGCTTCCGCATCGTGGCCGAGGGCCTCTGCGCCGACTGCAGCTGAGCCCAGCCCCCGGATTCCAGAATAGGAACGCGTTCGCAAATCGAGTTCCGCCTTGATTCGTAGGTCTTTCACTTCTATAGTGGTCCGACCTCTAACCTCCGACCAGGAGGAGCCGTGGCCATCGATCTCGAGCCCCTTGCGTCCGCTCGCCGCGCCGACGGCGTCTTCGAGCAGCTCTGCTCGCGGATCCTGTCCGGCGCGCTGCTCGCCGGAACCCAGCTTCCCAACGAGCGCGAGCTCTCGGAGGCCCTGGGTGTGAACCGGGGATCCGTGCGAGAGGCACTCAAGCGCCTCGAGTTCCTGGAGCTGATCGAGGTCCGGCACGGGCAGGGGAGCTTCGTCCGCCCCCTCTCCGGCTCGTCCGCCCTACAGCTCATCGAGGCCCTGATCCGCGATCGAGCCACCGTCACCACCGAGCTCCTGCGCCAGATCCTCGAGTTCCGCCGCCATGTCACGGTGCACGTGATCGAGCTGGCGGCTCGCAATCACCGCCCCGAGCACCTCGAGCGCGCCCGCCGGCTCGTCGAGCGCGAAGCCAACGAGGGAGGAGACCCGGCCGTCGCGCTCGAGATCGACGTGGCCATGAACGCGATGCTGGGCGAGGCCACCGGCAACCTCATGTACCAGCTGCTGACCAATCTGTTGACGCGGCTCCTCGAGCGGCTCGGCCCCATCTACTACAACGAGAGCCGCGATCACGCGCGCTCCCTGGAGACCCACCGGCGCCTGCTGGACGCGCTCGCCCGGCGCGACACCGAGGACGCGCGCCGCATCGTCGAGACCATGCTGAGCTACAGCGAGACCGCGATCCTGCGCGAGGCGACCCGCCTCGAGTCCGCGGGCCTGATCGGGACCGCGTCCCGGAGAGCAGAGGCGTGAGCCTCGAGCGGGCGTCGCTCAACTGGAAGGGATGGGGGCGGCCGGAGGCCGCCGCGAGCTTCTCTCCGGCGCGCGCCCAGTGGATGATCGAGGAGCTGGGCCGCCGCCTGGGGAGCGTGCTCACGCCCAATCCGTCTCGCGCGGAGCTCTCCGAGGTGAAGCTTCCGCCCCCCCGCCTCTCCGAGTCGATTCTGGCCCGTCTGCGCGGCGCGTGCGGCGAGGCGGCCGTGCGCACCGACGCCGCCGCCCGCGTCACCCACGCCCTGGGGCGGAGCCTGCCCGACCTCTTTCGCCTGCGGCGGGGCGAGATCGAGTCGGCGCCGGACGCCATCGTCGCGCCCGCGGACGAGGCGGCGGTCGTCGCGGTACTCCGTATCGCGGCGGAGTGCCAGCTGGCGGTGGTGCCCGTCGGCGGGGCGAGCAGCGTGGTCGGCGGCGTCGAGCCCCATCTCGCGCCGGGCCAGGCGGGGAGCATCGCCCTCGACACGACCCGGCTCGATGCCGTGATCCGCATCGACGGCCAAAGCGGCCTGGCGACCTTCGGCGCCGGGATCGATGGGCCGGCGCTGGAGGTGGCGCTCGCCGGCCACGGGCTCACCCTGGGCCACTTCCCCCAGTCCTTCGAGCACTCGACACTTGGCGGCTGGGTCGCCACCCGCTCCTCCGGCCAGCTGTCCGACCGCTACGGCGCCATCGACGAGCTGCTCGTGGCCGTTCGTCTGGTGACGCCGGAAGGTGTGGTTCGCACGGCGACGGTTCCCCGCTCCGCGACGGGGCCGGATCTGAACCAGCTCGTGCTGGGCTCCGAGGGGACCCTGGGCGTGATCGTCGAGGCCACGGTTCGCGTCGCGCCGGCACCGGAGTCTTCCGACGAGCGCGCGATCCTGTTCCGGAGCTTCCACGACGGAGTCGAGGCGGTGCGCGAGCTCGTGCGCGGGCGGGCGGGCCTCTCGCTCCTGCGCCTCTCCGACGGAGCGGAGACCGGGCTCTCGCGACTCCAGCGGCACGACCCCGAGAAGCGCATCGACCCGGTCGACTGGGTCTTCTCCGGGCTCGCGAGACTGGGCTACCGCGACGACAGTGCGGCCCTCCTGTACGGCGCCGAGGGAGGCGCTGGGGCGGTGAGGGCGGCAGTGTCGCGGGCGCGCAGCGTGGCGCGGGCCCACGGCGGCGTCCCCCTCGGCCGCTCGCCGGGCCGGAGCTGGCGCCGCGAGCGCTTCCGCACGCCGTACCTGCGCGACTGGATGCTGGATCGCGGCGTGGCCGTGGATACCTTCGAGACCGCCTTCTCGTGGGGCGTCCTGGAGAGCGGCCACGAGTCGGTGGTGCGCGTCATCCGGGACGCCGCCGAGCGCCACTCCGGGGGCGGGTTCGCCATGACGCACCTGTCTCACAGCTACCTCGACGGCGCGTGTCTCTACTTCACGGTCCTCTATCCCGTCGACGCCTCCCGCGAGGTGTCCCAGTGGACGGCGATCAAGCGCGACGTCACCGACGCGATCCTCTCGGCGGGCGGCACCCTGTCCCACCACCACGGCGTCGGATCGGACCACCGGCCGTGGATGGAGACGGAGAAGGGATCACTCGGTCTGGCGGCCCTTCGCTCGCTGAAGGGCGCCCTCGATCCCGCCGGCATCATGAATCCGGGGAAGCTCCTGTGAGCGCCGCCTGGTCCCTGGCGGAGCGCAGCGAGGCGCTGACCCGGGCCGAGCGCGACGGTGTCGACGTGCTGGTCGTGGGCGGCGGCATCACCGGGGCGGGCGTGCTGCGCGACGCGGCCAGCCGCGGGCTTCGCGCGCTCCTGGTCGAGCGCACGGACTTCGCGGCGGGCACGTCCAGTCGCTCGTCCAAGATGATTCACGGCGGCATGCGCTACATCGGGGAGGGCCAGCTTCGGGTGACCCGGGAGGCGTGTCGCGAGCGCGATCTGTTGATGGCCCGCGACCCACACCTGGTGCGCCCCCTTCCCTTCATCCTGCCCGCCTTTTCCGGCGGCAAGCTTCCGCTCTGGCAGGTCCGCGCCGTCCTGTTCGTCTACTCGGCTCTGGCCAACTTCCGGTCGAGCACGCGCTCTCGCATGCTCAAGCCCGACCAGGTGTCCGACTACTGCCGCGACCTTCGCCGCGACGGGCTCCTCGGCGCAGGCCTCTACCACGACGCCCAGGTGGACGATGCCCGGCTGGTGCTCGAGACCATCAGGAGTGCGCGCCGTTTCGGCGGCGAGGCCGTGAACCACGCCGAGGTCTTCGACTTCCTGCGCGGGAGCGACGGCCGGCTCTCGGGCGCGCGCATCCGCGATCTCGCCCGCGGACGCACCTGCGCCATCGAGGCCCGGGTCGTGGTGAACGCGGCTGGGCCCGCCGTCGAGCGGCTGCGCGGGCTCGATCGCCCGCTCGCGAAGCCCGAGATCCGGCCCGCCAAGGGCATCCACCTGGTGATCCCCCGCAGCCGGATCCAGTCCGAGGTAGCGGTCATCTTCGAGGCGTCCGACGGCCGCCTCGTGTTCCTTGCGCCCTGGGAGGACGTCTCGCTGCTCGGAACCACCGACGCGTTCAGCGACGAGATCGACGAGCCCGTGGTGCGCATCGAGGAGGTCCACTACCTGTTGTCGGCGGCCAACGAGGCGTTTCCGAAGGCGGCGCTCACCACCAATGACCTGCGCTCGGTCTTTGCCGGGGTGCGCCCCCTGGTTGCGACGGCCGACGAGACGTCCCCGTCCTCGTCGGTATCGCGCGAGGACCGCATCTACGAGGATCCATCGGGCCTGATCTCTGCGGCGGGCGGTAAGCTCACGACCTATCGGGCGACCGCAGAGCGCATCGTCGACCGAGCTGTGGCGAAGCTGCCCGTGTCGCGGAGGGGCGCCGCGGGTCCGAGCCTCACGGCGCAGCACGCGCTCCGCGAAGACGGCTGCGATCCGGCCGAGCTCGAAGTTTCCCTGTGCGCCCGTTTCGGCGTGTCGGGCGCGACTGCCGAACATCTGGTGCGCGCCTACGGCTCCGCGTCGGAGACCCTCCTGAAGGAGGCCGACGAAGAGCTCCGCCAGCCGATCGGGGCGTCCCGCTTCCTCTACGCCGAGATCCCGTGGTCCATCCGCACCGAGTGCCCCGTAACGCTGTGCGACCTCCTGGAACGGCGAATGCGGCTCGCGATCTTCGCCGAGGGCCAGGGCCTGCTCCAGCTCGACCGGATCGCCGCGACGGCGGCCCGGGCGGCGGGCTGGGACGCGGCCCGCACCGAAGAGGAGACGGCCGGCTACGCGGCCGCGGTCCGCCGGCGCTACCAGATCGTCGCGCCCGGCGCCGAGTCGGAGGAGACCGCAGCGGCCTAGCCAGGGCTCGTGATCTACCCTGGGGCCATGCCGGCGCGCTACCTGGTCATCGTCAATCCCGCCAGCCGGAACGGGGCCACCGGCCGCCGCTGGAGGCAGGTGGAGGCGAAGCTGCGGGATGCGCTCGGCTCGCTCGAGGTGGAGCAGACGCGGGGCCCGCGAGACGCGGAGCGGATCGCGCGCGAGGCGGTGCGCGCCGGCGTGGAGCGTCTGGTGGTGGCGGGCGGCGACGGAACCACCAGCGAGGTGGCGAGCGGGTTGCTCGCTGCGGACCTGGCGTCCTACGCGCAGGTGGGCGTCCTGCCGCTCGGCACCGGTGGTGATCTGGCCCGCGTGCTCGAGCTGCCGCGCGATCTCGGCGCCGCCATCGAGGGCCTGGCGCGCGGCAACACGCGCCGGATCGACGCCGGCCGCATCACCTTCTTGGGCAACGACGGTAAACAGCAGACCCAGTTCTTCCTGAACGTGGCGAGCTTCGGGATCAGCGGGTTGGTCGCCCAGCTGGTGAATCGGGCGCCCAAGGCACTGGGGGGAACCCTCTCCTTCCTGATCGGAACGCTGCGCGGCATCGCGCGCTACCGACCGCAGGACGTGATGGTGCGCATCGATGGTCGGGTGGTGCACCGGGGGCCCGTCGTCCTGGCTGCCGCCGCCAACGGTCGCTACTTCGGCGGCGGCATGCAGATCGCGCCGGACGCTCGTCCCGACGACGCACAGCTCGACCTGGTTCTGGTGGAGGGCGTCGGGAAGCTCGCCCTGCTCTCGCGGTTCCCGCCGATCTACCGCGGTCGGCACCTGGCCGATCCGGCGGTCTCCGTGCACCGCGGTGTCCTCATCGAGGCGGACGCGGCGCCCGGCGAGGTGTGGCTCGAGGTGGACGGGGAGCCTCTGGGCAGCCTGCCCGCGACGATCGAGCTCCTTCCCGGCGCCCTGACCCTGTTCGGGATGCCCGCCTAGATGGGACTGTTCGCCGAGATCCGCCGCGCGGCGGCGCGGGTGGCGGAGCGCGCGCACTCGGTCCACATCGACGACGAGCGACTCGAGTCGCTGGCGTCGGAGCTGGCGTCCCAGGCGCTGGAGCCCGGCGTTCTCGACCCGGAACACCACCACCTCGGCCGCGCCGAAGAGACCCTCGCCTACGTCGTGACCCTCGGCGCGCTCAACTTCGGCTCGGGCTGGTTCCCCCAGATGAACAAGCGGCCCGGCTGCTCGGGCTACTTCACCATGGCCATGGGCCTGAAGGAGCGATTCGAGGAGTGCGGCGCCTGGAGCGCGGCCGAGATCCGAGCGGTCGATGCGCGAGAATGCGCCGAGGTCTTTGGTCAGGACCTGTCGGTCCTCGAAATGAGCGAGCTCATGGGTCACTTCGCGGAGGCGCTGCGACAGCTCGGAACGCTCCTGGAGGAGAAGTACGACGGTCGTTACGAGGCGCTCGTGGCCGCCGCGGGAGAGTCGGCGGAGAAGCTGGTCCACCTGCTGGGCGAGATGCCGTACTACCGCGACGTCTCCCAATATGCGGGGGAAGCGGTTCCCCTCTACAAGCGCGCTCAGCTCACCGCGTCGGATCTCTCACTGGCCTTCGGGGGAGAGGGGCCGGGCCGCTTCGGCGATCTCGACCAGCTCACGATCTTCGCCGACAACCTCGTGCCCCACGTGCTGCGGCGCGAGGGCGTGCTCCGCTACGCACCGGACCTGGCACAGCGGATCGACCGCGAGGAGCCGCTGCTGGCGGGATCGACGGAGGAGGTCGAGATCCGCGCCGTGGGGCTGCACGCGGTGGAACGCATGGTGGCGAGTATCCGATCCGGGGGCGGCTGGGCCAGCGCGGGGCGTCTCGACCATCTCCTGTGGAACCGGGGCCAGCGCCCGGACATGAAGGCGCACCCGCGGCACCGCGCGCGATCGGTCTACTATTGATGGCGGAGCGAGCCACGGGAAGGAGCGGACCGTTGTCCCTGCTTGCGCCTCTGTCGGACCGGACGCTGTGGATGATGTTGGCGGTGCTCGCCGTGCTGTGCGTGCTCGCCTACCAGAAGGGGGGGCGGGAGCTCCTCGGTGAGGGCCTGGGCAACGGCGCGAGCCTGCTGCTCCGCTTCGCCGCGATCATCGCGGTTTCGTTCCTCGCCGCCGGGCTCGCCGAGAAGCTCGTGCCCCACGAGTGGGTGAGCGGCGCGCTGGGAGAGCAGGCGGGCGTTCGCGGCATCCTGATCGCCGCGGTCGCCGGGATGATGACGCCGGCCGGCCCCTTCGTCTCCATGCCTTTGGCGGCGGCGCTGCTGCGATCGGGCGCCGCCCCCGCCGCCGTGGTCGCCTACCTGACGGGCTGGTCGCTGCTGGCGGTGCAGCGTCTGGTGGCCTGGGAGGTGCCGATCCTCGGCTGGCGCTTCGCACTATTGCGCTACGCGGCCTGCGTCGTGTTCCCCGTGCTGGCTGGACTCCTGGTCCGCGCCCTCGGCCGCGCGTAGACCGAGGACGGCGTCGGCGATGGCTCGGCTGTGCCCGTCCCGCACGTCGGGCTGGAGGCGGAGGTTGCGCAGCTCCCGCGCCGCGCTCTGCCGCACGCGGTCGGCGTCCAGCCGTGCGGGGAGGTGCACCAGGAGCGCGGCGATGCGCTCCCCGATGCGCAGGAGCGCCGGCCGGATCTGCTCCTGGAGGTCGAGGGGCTGCCGCCCGGGGTCCGCTGGCGTCGCCAGGGTGGCGTGCTGCACCGCCACCGCCGCGTCGATGAGTGACCGGAAGAGCCGCTCCACCGCCTCCTCCGCCAGGGGCGCAGCGTTCGTCCCGACCTCCGCGCGGCGCACGCCGGCCACGGCCGAGCGGATCACGCGCTCCTCGACCTCGGTGTTCACTACAGGAAGCCCCTGAGCCCGCTTGGCGTCGGCCACGAAGGGCATGAGCGAGAGCCGCTCGTCGATGGACGCGAACAGCGCGGAGACCGGGGCCGCCGTCCGGGAGGAGACCACGCCCAGGTACTCCCGGCGGAGCAACTCGAGCCGGCCGCTCGCCTCCCGGTCCAGCAACCAGGCGTCGAGATCGGCGGCGAGCTCGGGCCGGTCCGCCCGGACCAGGGCGGCCTTGCGGTCCAGCGTGAACGGCCCGAGCGCCCGGAGCGCTCGCCCCGCCATCCAGCGAGGAGCCTCGAGCGTGTCGGTCACGGCGGCGTCTGCACGGCCCTCGACCAGCGCCTCCAGGACCCCGGGGTTGTCCGCGATGGCCCGAATCTGCGCGCGGCGGAAGCGCCCCCGCGCGACCCGCTCCAGATGGCCACCCTCGTTGACGACGATGTGCACGGTCTCCCGGTCGAGACTCGCCAGGTCCGCGAGCGCGGCGGCCTCGGGCACCAGCACCAGGGCGCCGCTCTCCGCCAGCGGGACCGAGAAGCGGCCCACCACCGAACGTTCGGGGCGGACCGTGATGCCGGAGAGGGCCGCGTCGAAGCGCCCGGCGGCGAGGTCGTCCAGCAGGTCGGGCCAGCGGAAGGGGACGAGCTCGAGGCGGAGGCCCCGGTCTGCGGCGTACGCCCGGGCGAGAGCCACGTCGAACCCATCCAGGCCGCCCCCGGCCGGCGCGAAGCTGAAGGGCGTGTAATCGCCGCTCGTGCCGACCCGAAGCAGGCCTTCCCGGTCGTTGCTCGCGTGCTCGCACGTCAGCAACGATGCGGCAATTGCCGAACAGAACGCGAGCGCCCAACGACTTCTCACTGGACTTCTCATGGCCCTCCCGCGGTGAGCCGCTGTCAGCGACGTTTGACCGGACTCGGGACATCGCCTATGTTACGCCGCCCTTCGCTCCCGGCTTCGCCGCCCGGGAACGCGTTTCTGGGAGCAGCTCTACTGCTCGAAGCGTGCGAAGAGCTACCGAGGTCGCGCCATGTTGTCACTGGAAGAGATCGAATCCGGCCTGCTCGTTACGCACAAGAACACGAGCATGCGCTACTCGGTGGTCGAAGTCGGCGATGACGAGGTGCTGCTCTCCCCGGAGCAGAGCGACCTCCAGGACCTGGAGGTCCCCGTCCATCTATTCCGTGAGGAGTTCGTCGCGAGCGATCGCTTCCGGAACTCCGCTCCGCGCCGCACCCGCGGCCGCCGCCGACAGCGCTTGGCCCCGCCGGTGCCCTCCGGTCCCAAGTGCCGTGGAAAGATCAAGAAGATGGTGCGCGACCGGGGCTTCGGCTTCATCCGCGGCGACGACGGCAAGGAGGTCTTCTTCCACCGCTCGGGCCTCAACGCCGCCGACTACGACGCCCTCTCCGAAGGCGACGCCGTCGAGTACGTGGTCCAGGAGGGCCCCCGCGGCGCCCGCGCTGAGAACGTCCGCCAGGCCGTCCCCGTCGCCGCCACCGTCTAGACCCGCACCTCAGAAGTAGCGGTGGACGATCGGCAACCGCCGGCCCGTGCCGAAGGCCTTGGGTGACGTGCGCAACACGAGCGGCGTCTGGCGGCGCTTGAACTCGTTGCGGTCCAGCCGCGCGACCACCGCCGCGGCGGTCTCGGGATCGCAGCCTGGCGGCGGCTCGATGCTCGCGGCGCTGCGGCCCTCCTCGATGGCCTGTTGTAGGACCGCGTCGAGGACGTCGTACTCGGGCAGGTCGTCGGAGTCGAGCTGGTCCGGGGCGAGCTCGGCGGACGGGGGCTTGTCGATGGTGTTCGCCGGGATGCGTTCCCGATCCCGGTTGGCGTAGCGCGCCAGCGCGTAGACGTCTCGCTTGTACACGTCGCCCAGGACCCCGAGCCCTCCGACCGTGTCGCCGTAGAGCGTGCAGTAGCCCACCGAAAGCTCGCTCTTGTTGCCGGTGGCGAGCACGAGCCGGTGCTCCTCGTTGGAGACCGCCATCACGATGGCGCCGCGGATGCGCGACTGGATGTTCTGCTGGGTGAGCCCGTAGTCCTCGCGCTCGCCGAAGAGTGCCGCGAAGGCGTCGCGGTAGGCACTGTACATGGGCGCGATGTCCACCCGGCGCACCTCGATCCCGAGATTGCGGCCGAGGGCCAGCGCATCCGCGATGCTGTGCTCCGACGAGAACGGCCCCGGCATGGCCACGCCGACGACCTGATCGGGCCCGAGCGCCTCCACCGCAAGGTGCGCAGTAACCGAGGAATCGATGCCGCCCGAGAGTCCCACCACCGCCCCCGGCGGCAGGTTCTGCTTGCCGAAGTAGTCGCGGATGCCGAGCACGAGTCCGGCCTGGAGCTGCGCCACCGGCTCGGGCTCCAGTACGGCGTCGGGCTCGAGCCCCGGACCGACGGCGGCGAGATCCACGACGGCAAAGCCCGGCTCGAAGAGCGGGAGCGAGGCACGGATTCGACCGTTCGCGTCGGTGACGAACGAGGCGCCGTCGAAGACCAGCTCGTCGTTCCCGCCCACCTGGTTCACGAACACGATCGGCACGCGGTGGCGCCGCGCCAGCTCGGAGAGCATGAGTCGGCGCTGGCGCGGCCGGTCCACGTGCCAGGGGGAGCACGACGGATTGAGGATCAGCGACGCGCCCGCCGCCACCAGCTCCTCGGTGGGATCGACGTCGTAGGACTTGGTGTCGACCCAGGTGTCCTCGCACACCGTCAGCCCCAGCGCTGCGCCGCTCCCCGGCAGCGTCACGGGCTCGCGCCGTTCGGCGGGAGCGAAGTAGCGGTTCTCGTCGAACACGTCGTAGGTGGGGAGGAGCGACTTCGGGTGAGCGGCCACCTGCTCGCCCCCCGCCAGCAACACCGCCGCGTTCGCCAGCTTCTTGGGACGGCCCTCGGGCCAGGGGAGTACGGCGCCCAGGACGATGGCCACGCGCTTCGACGCCGGCCGCAGTGCCTCGAGCTCGCGCATCTGGTCGCGCACGAAGCCGTCCCGCTCGAGCAGGTCCATGGGCGGGTAGCCGGTGAGCACCATCTCCGGCAGCACGACCAGATCGGCGCCCTCTTCCGCCGCCTTGGCGGCCGCCTCCTCCACCAGTCGGCGATTTCCAGCTAGGTCCCCGACCGTGGGGTTTACCTGTGCGATGCCGATCTTCATGGCCGGTAAATCAGGATCGCGTCGCCGTGGCACGCCGGGCGCGTCGATCCCTCCACCTCGAACGTGAAGGAGATCGTGACCCGCGCGGCACCCGCCGGCGTCTCGCGGACGCCCACGATCTTCGCCGAGAGCCGCACGCGCGCGTCCACCGGCACCGGCGAGGGAAACCGCATCTTCTCCACGCCGTAGTTCAGGATCGCCGAGCAGCCCTCCACGTGGAGGATCTGGGGAAGCAGGGCCGGCGCCAGAGCCAGGGTCAGGTAGCCGTGGGCAATGGTGGTCTCGAAGGGCGACTCCCGCTTCGCGCGCTCGGGATCCACGTGGATCCACTGGTGGTCGCCGGTGGCCTCGGCGAAGGCGTCGATCTGCTTCTGGGTGATCGTCATCCAGTCGGTGGTGCCCAGGGCCACGCCGATGAAGCGCTTCAGGTCCGCAACGCTCGGGACGACGGTCTTCTCCGCCATCCGGCGATGGTACCAACTCTCAGGCCCGCTCGATGTCGAGGACCTCGTACCAGCGCTCGCACTCGGTGTGCTGGCGCACCACCGAGCTTCGGGGAATGCGCACCGGATAGCGGCCGCGCCGACGTATCACCAGGTAGGCGTCGGGCGCCTCGAGCACGTCGATCACGTCCTCCACCGTTTCGACGCCAGACTCGGTCCACGCGGTGAAGCGCATGCGGCTGCGGGGTCGCAGCTGGAGGAGTAGATTGGTGCCGACCGCGCGCTCGAGGAACGCCGTCAGCTCGCGCTCTCGGTCCACCCAGTCCATGGGCTTGCCGGGAACCGCGATCCGCGCCGCGCGCAGGATGCGGAACACCTTGCCCAGGCCGTCCACCGCCGGGAGCTCGAGGTCTGGGCCCAGGTAGGCGAAGTCGTCGATGCGCTCGACGTCGATGCGGGCGTACACCGGCCGGAAGCTCAGCAAGACGCCCGACCCGCCCTCGCCGCGCAGCGGCACGACCCCGGTGAAGGTCGCACGAACGCGTCGATTCGCGGGCATCCGGCCAGTATACGACGCGGCGCCCCGCGCCCCCTATCGTTGTTGGCGTGACGGTTCGCATGGCCCTGCGCAGCGACGCCGCCGATCCCCTCGCCGGGCTCGACGAAGCCGACGCGCTGCCGGCGGATCTCCTCTGGATCGAGTCCCAGGGCGGGGGCGGCGAGCCCGCGATCCTGCACGCGTGTGCGGCGGCGGCGGCGCGCACGGCGCGCGTCGGCATCGTGGCCGCGGGGATCCGAACGCCCCTCCACCATCCGCTGCGCATCGCCGAAGACCTGGCGAGCCTCGACGGGCTGGCGGCGGGACGGGTCGAGCTCGCGCTCGCGAGTGCCGGGGACGACGCGTCGCGCCTGGAGGACGATCTCGCCGTGCTGCGGCAGGCGTGGTCCGATGAGCCGGTCGAGCACGCGGGTGCAGTCCACACCTTCTCCGGAGTCGACGTCCACCCGAAGCCGCA
Organism: Pseudomonadota bacterium; assembly: GCA_027295775.1. Taxonomy (GTDB): domain Bacteria; phylum Myxococcota_A; class UBA9160; order UBA9160; family UBA4427; genus JAPUKG01. The sequence goes on along the minus strand of JAPUKG010000288.1, from coordinate 20,986 downwards.
CCGGCCGGGAGGACCGCCGATCTGGCTCGAGGCCGACGAGAGCGCCGGGTCCGAGGCTCCGCCCGGCGCCGCCGCCAGCCGCGCCGCCGAGCGCGGCGTCGGACTGGTGGCGTGGACCCTCGACGCGGCTCGTCTGTACCTCGAGCGGTGGGCCGAGCTGGGTCTCCCGGACAGGGAGGCGCGGATCGCGCTCCGACTCCCCTGGGGAGAGCCGTCCTCGCCGCCCGCGTCATTGGCCAACGCGCTCGATGGGGCGCGCGTTCGAGCCGAGCGGGCGGCCGCGGAGCTGTCCGTCTCCCTGGTGGGGATATACACCCCAGGCCGGACCGAGGGAGCCCTATAATTCTGGGCACTGGAGGGATTCGATGTCGATTCGACCTCGTTCCATGTTCCTGCTCTGCCTGGCCGCCGCACTCGTCGTCGGCTTCACCGTGAGCGGCTATTTCTTGTACCGGACCGCCATCGGTCTCGATCCGTCGGCCTTCCCGGCGGGCGCCGCGCTGCAGAAGGTGGGCTTGGCCCTCTTCTCCGGCCTCGAGCTCACCCTCGCGGGGCTCGTGCTGACACTCGGCACCATCCTTCTGGCTGCCATCGCGAGCTTCGCCCTGGTGATGTGGAGTGTCCGGGCGCGCGCGCGCAGCGCCGACCCGTCCCGCCGCTCCTTCCTGACCGGCATCGCCTCCGGCGCCGGCGCCGGTCTGGCCGGCCTGGTGGCCGCCTCGCTGGGCGCCTTCGCGCGCGCCGCCGGTGTGGGCAACGACGGCCGCGGCTGGCTCCCGGTGGGCGGGGAGATCTTCGGCGGGGACGTGGTCAAGACCCACCCCGAGTGGAAGCGGGAATGGAAGGGCAGCCGCGTCCAGGGCTACCGCCGCCTTGGCCGCACCGGCTGGGAGGTCTCGGACATCGTCATGGGGACGGGTCCCCTCGACCGCGAGAACGGCGAGAGGATCGTGAAGGTCGCCCTCGAGCGGGGCATCAACTACATCGACACCTCTCCGGACTACTCGGCCGCGGGGAGCGAGGGTGCGGTGGGTCGCGGGCTTCGGGGCGTCGACCGCAGTCAGCTCTTCCTCGCCACCAAGTTCTGCACGCCGACGGGACATCTGCCGCCGGGGACGCCAGTCAAGACCTACGTGGAGAATGTCGAGGGTAGCCTCCGCCGACTCGGCACGGACTACGTGGACCTGGCCCACGTGCACTCGTGCGACGAGATCGACCGGCTGATGGACCCCAACCTCCACGAGGCGTTCGACCGGCTCCGCGAAGCCGGCAAGGTGCGCTTCCTCGGCTTCTCGACCCACACGCCCAATCTGGTGCAGGTAGTGAACGCCGCCGTCGACTCGGGGCGCTTCGACGTGATGATGGTCGCGTACCACCACGGCATCTGGAGCCAGCTGGGGGAGGTGATCGACCGGGCTCGCCGCGAGCAGGACATGGGCGTGGTTGCGATGAAGACCCTGAAGGGCGCCAAGCACAACGGCCTGGCGGGCTTCCGCGAGCAGGCCGACGCCTACTCCCAGGCGGCGCTCAAGTGGGTGCTCTCGAACCCGAGCGTTTCGTGCGCGGTCATCTCCATGTTCAAGCTCCAGCACGTGGACGAGTACCTGGTCGCCTCGGGCGCAACGCCCACGAGTCGGGACCTCGCCCTGCTTCGCGAGTACGACCGGCAGATCCTGGGCAGCTACTGCGTGCCCCACTGCGGCGCCTGCCTGGAATCTTGTCCCGAGAACCTGCCCATCCACGACGTCCTGCGCCATCGCATGTACTTCGAAGACTACGGCTGGGAGAAGGGCGCCATGAGCCACTACGCCGCGCTCGAGCGCAACGCGGAGGTGTGCGCCGGCTGCAGTGCTCCGTGTCTGGGGAGCTGCCCCGTTGGCATCCCCATCCAGGAGCGGATGATCGGCGCCCACGAGCTACTGACCCTGACATGAGGGTGGGGAGTCGTCGGAGCCACCGGAGAGGGTTGGCCGCTGCGGCGCTGCTGGCGCTCTTCTGCTTCCCCGGCCCCGTGGCGTTCGCGGCGTCGCCCTGGACGGTTCCCCCGCCGGGTTCCTGCCAGCCCGAGGACGGTCTCAAGGGCTGGCCGCCCGGACAGGACGCGCCCCCGGTTCCCTTCCAGCCCGGCGACGCCTTCGATCTCGAGCAGCTGGCGGCGCTGAAGGACTACTTCCCGCCCCAGCTGTGGGCGGAGCGCGAGCGCTTCTTCTACGAGGGCATGCGCCTGGAGATCGGACCGTGCTTCGCGGACTATTCGCCGCCCGGGTTCTTCACGGATGCAACCGAGGCGTTCAAGGGGAAGGCGAGCCTGCTCGAGAACGGCGGTCTCCAGGGCTACACCGCCGGACTTCCCTTCGCGCCCGACACGATCGATCCGGCGGAGCCTCGGGCCGGCCTCGAGTGGGCGTGGAACGTCGCCACCCGCTACCAGGCCGCGGGCTTTCGCGGTCGCTTCCGCATCTCGGACATGGTGGGCCGCGAGGGTCGGGCCGAGCCCTTCGAAGGCCAGATCTTCAAGATCCAGCTCGCGCACCGGGCGGACCAGGCGGCGAACGGGTACCGGGACAAGGCGGCGCGCTCCAAGCACTGGGTCGCGGGCGGCGAGTTCTTCATGCCCTTCGACGCGCGGGAGTATGCCTGGCGGCAGTACCGCGACGTCGAGCACTTGGAGGAGGTCGACCGCAGCGACGACCTCCACGCCTATCTCCCGGACTGGCGACGCGTGCGCCGGCTCGGCGCGTCGGGCATCGAGGGGATCTTCATGCCCTCGTTCAGCGTGGGTGTCGTGAAGCCCGCCACCATCGCGGGCTTCGGCGCGGGCGGCGGATCGGCGGGCGGGGCGGTGAGCGCCGCCGGGGCCATGGGCGCCGGCGCCGACGCGATCACCACCAAGCGGAGCGGCTTCGAGGGGATGGAGATCCGTCCGCTCCTCTACGACTGGGAAGTGAAGGGCGTCCACGACCTCCTCGCGCCGATCAACGCGGCGAACCCGTCCTACCCGGAGCTGAAGGACCGCGAGTACGGTCCCTGGGGGCTCTCCTTCGCCAGCGACCGCTGGGATCTGCGGCGCGCCCTGGTGATCGAGGGGAAGACCGTGAACAGCCGGGGCGCGACCTCGGTCTCGCGCATGATCCTCTATGTCGACCTGCAGACCCTGGCTCCCATCTACTACATGTCCTTCGACAGCCGGGACGAGCCCATCGACGTGGGCCAGTACGTCGGGCGCTGGAGCGAGGACCGGGAGGATTATCCCGGCTGGCCCGACGATCCGGAGCGCCCGGTGCGGGTGATCGACACGGCCGGCGCCTCCTTCGCAAACCTGGCCGACATAGGCGGTTGGCGCCGTGAGACCTGGGACCTGGTGTCCACGCCGCCGGACGGGAACCAGGTGCGCAAGCTGATCTCGGTCAACAACCTGACCAAGGGACACTGAGGGAAGACACCGGCGCCGCCGCCGGAGTAAGAACGGTGGGTCTGGTCCACCCCGCCTCCGACCCGTCGCTGACGTGGTAGCGGTCCCTAGAGCCATGCCCTAGGCTCTATACCTGCCTAGGAACGCTTCTTGTCCGATTTCCTGCCGAGTCCACCTCAGTTCGCAAGTCGGTCCAGATCAAGTTTCGAAGCACTCCACGCGGGTACGAGACTCGTGTGGGCGCAACTCGTGGGGGCCCGTAGCCGGCACGGTAGTGTCGGGGCGAGCGCTCACTCGGTAGCCCGAAACCGCTTCGGGCATGGGGATACGGTTCAGTGAAGAAGATCTACGTAGGAAACTTGCCTTGGAGCGCGACGGAGGCCGATCTGCAGAGTCTGTTCCAGACCTTCGGCTCGGTTCACTCGTCTGCGGTCATCACCGACCGCGAGACGGGTCGCTCCCGGGGATTCGGATTTGTCGAGATGGACGAGCAGGATGCCGAGAAGGCGATCAACGAGCTCAACGGCCGTGACTTCGGCGGCCGCGCATTGCGCGTCAACGAGGCGCAGGAGCGACAGCGCGGCGGCGGCGGCGGCGGCGGCGGCGGTGGGCGCGGCGGCGGCCGCTGGTAGCCACCCACCACCGACCATCGAGTCGACAGTACGATAGGGCCCCGCACACGCGGGGCCCTACTCGTTGGAGCTCGCCGACTGGCCCAGGGGCGGGAGCCCCTCCTCCAACGGCACCCCGGTCGAGTTCGCCACCATCGAGAGCATGGTGTAGTTCCCGACGACGAACGGGATCTCCACCAGCTCGGCCTCTTCCCAGTCCTTGCGAAGCCGGGCCCAGGTTTCGTCCGTCACGTCCTGGCTCTCGTGAAGCTCGTCTGCAGCCCGGAGCAGCGCCCGATCTCCCGGCGACCACGCCGGATCGTCCGGGCCTGCGGTCACCCTGCGGATCTCGTCCTCACTGAGGCCCGCCGCCCGTCCGTACTCCACGTGGTGTCCCCACTCGAAGGCGGAGCGGCAGTTCCAGGCCGCGCGCAGCGCGAGCAGCTCCGAGATGCGCCTCGGAAGGGTGCCGGCCACGGAGAGCGTGGCGGCGAAGGCCAGGAAGGGCCGCAGCAGCCTGGGATGGTGCGCGATGGTGGCCAGGATATTGAGCGGCCGATCGTTCGAGCCGAAGATCTCGCGCGTCTGCTCGTCCCAGCGATCCGGCGCCAGCGGTGCGATCCGACGGGTCCGTCCGCTCACGATGACCGCCTCTGGGGCAGCCGCTGATCCGCCGGCGGCCGCTCGTCGAACCGGGGCAGGTCGTCGGACAGCTCGTCCCAGGCGGCGCGCTGTCCGAGGAAGATGTGCCGGAACGGCCGGGACCCCGGGTCGTCGTCCAGGACGCCCACCATGAAGCCGACGAAGTCGCTGTCCTCGCGCACCACGGGCACGGGCGAGCCGCACACCCGGCAGAAGTCCCGGCGCAGGGGCGGCGGTTCCCGCAGCAGCGGCGCCTCGTAGACCTGGATCAGGTCCTCCCCCGCGATCCAGCGGAAGCGGTCCGCACGACACGCCGCCTCGGGGGCGAAGGCCGAGCCGGTGGTCTTCTGGCAGCGCCGGGCGTGACAGATCTGGATGGGGGTGACGCGTCCGCTGATCTCGAAACGGATTCCCCCGCACAGACAGCTGCCTCGTATCATGGGCTCCTCCCTCCGGGATTCAGAGGGAACCTACCAGAGGAGGAGCCCATGCCCGCCCCGAACTCGCTCCGCAGCGACCCGGCCCGGTCCGTTCTCGACCGGCTTCACGAGGCCGCCAAGGGCGACCGCATCCGCTTCCTGTCGCTGGCGCCGAAGCTGGTCGTCGGCTGGCTGCGGCGCCAGAGCTTCGCCCAGACCGTCACACCGGAGGCGATGAAGGAGTGCTACATCCCGGTCTCCCGCCAGGCCGGCGAGTTCCTCCACCTGACCGCGCGCGCTCTCGGCGCCCGGAATGTGGTCGAGTTCGGCACCTCTTTCGGCATCTCGACGATCTACCTGGCAGCGGCGCTGCGGGACAACGGCGGCGGGCAGGTGATCGGCTCCGAGATCGAGCCGTCCAAGCACGCGGTGGCCAACGCCAACCTCAAGGAGGCGGGTCTCGAGGCGTGGTCCGAGGTGCGTCTCGGAGATGCGCTCGAGACCCTGCGCGACGTCCCGTCGCCCGTCGACCTGGTGTTCCTCGACGGCTGGAAGGATCTCTACCTCCCGGTCCTGGAGATCCTGAAGCCGCAGCTGCGGCCGGGTGCCGTGGTCGTGGCCGACAACATCTTCACCTTCCGCAAGGGCCTGCGCCCGTATGTCGAGTACGTGCAGTCCGGTGAGAACGGCTTCGAGTCGACCACGCTCTCGATCAGCGAGGGCTTCGAGTACTCGTTCTATACCGGCTAGCGCTCCGGAAGCGGGCAGAACGCGCCCTCGGAGAAGTCCATGGACTCGACTTCGAAGGGGCGGTTGAAGCGGGCGCGGAAGTTCTCCTGGGCAATCGCGGTCGTCAGCTCCACCAATGCCGCTTCGTCGAAGTGCTTCTGGAGCTCCGCGAAGAGCTCGCCCGGGATGTCCACGGGAATGCGTGTCATCAGGGTCGCGTACTCGAGGACGGCCTTCTCCAGCGGGCTAAACGCGTCGCTCTCGCGATAGCTCGAGATGTTGCGGAGCTGGTCCTCGGTGATGCCGATCTCTCTGCCCCCGGCAGAGTGGATGTCGATTCAGGTGGGGCACCCGACCATCAGCGCCACCTTGAGTTGCGCCAATCGCTTGAGCTTCGCTTCCACGCGGTTCGCGCGATCGAGGAACCACTCCATGGCGGCCCAGCCCCGGAGGATCCCGGGAGCGTGCGAGGCGATCTTCCAGGACTCGGCGACCTTGCCGGTCCGCTTGCGAACAGCCCTGAAGAAGAGGCGCGAGACGAGGTCTGCCCGGTCCTCCGGAACCCCGTTCATGCGAGCCATGTAGATCCTCCCTACGAGCGCGTCCTCTACTCGTCCTGATGGATGGCACGGACGAAGGCGTCGTACAGGGCGCTGTGGATCTGGTCCCGGGTGGCGCGGCCGTAGACCTTGCGGAAGGACTTCAGGGGGATGATGCCCTTGGCCATGCTGCGGTGTCCGCCGCCGACGCCCAGGCCCTCGACCACGGCGCGCACCACTTCGCCCGCTGCGCGCACGTAGCCCACGTTGCGCACCGAGAAGACCAGGTCCGAGTTCACGATGCCGGCGGCTACGGCCCACTCGGCGCCCTCGGTCTGGAGCGCCATATCGGCGACCTGCGGGATGACGTCCTCGCGGACGCGTCCCAGGACGAGGATGTTGATGCCGTCGCGCACCTCGGCCTTCGAGAGCGCGCGGCCAAGCGCGCGCACGCCGTCGATGGGGAGCGCGGGCCGCTCGATCCGGCGCAGCAGGGCCGGGCTGTGATGGGCGTGCAGGTAGGCGAACGACGCCATGTCCCGGTCGCTGGTCTCGCGCCCCAGGAGCTGGGTGTCGCTCTTGATTCCGTACAGCAGCCCGGTGGCGAGCTTGGGGCGCAGGTCGAAGTCGATCGCCCGCAGGTACTCGGTCATGATGGTGGCGGTGGCGCCATAGCTCGGTCGGATGTCGCGGATGACGGCGTCGTAGCCGGTTCGCTCGGGATGGTGATCGATCACCACGTCCACCGACAGCACCCGCGCCGGCGGGTTCTCGCCGAACACATTGGGCTGGACGTCCAGCAGGGTCAGCCCGTCGAACTCGTCCAGCTCGTCGGGCGTGATCGTGCGGATCTCGAGGCCGAGGGCCCGGACCAGCGCCTGGTTCTCGGGCCGCTGCACTTCGCCGAAGGAAACGAGCGGGGCCGTGGTGCGCTTGCGTCCCAGGATCGCCCGCAACGTGTAGCCGCACGCGATGGCGTCCGGATCCGGATCCGGCTGGAGCAGGATGCCGACCTTCTCGCGGTTCTCCAGGAGCTTGCGGATCTCCACCACGCGGCGAAGATTCGAGAGGTGCAGGAACTCCTCGTCCACGTCGTCGCGGATCAGGGTCTTGAGGCCAGTGCGGCGCATGCACGGGTGATCCGGCAGGTCGTCGTCGGACAGGGTGTCGGTCAACACCAGGATCGGCGCCTCGGGCGCCGCCTTCACGATCGCGGGCCCCGCCGCGCGAATCCACGGCCCGTCGTCGGTGGCCAGCGCGAAGCCGTCCCCCGACTTGGGGTTGAGCTTGGAGATCGCCTCCACGCACAGCCCGCCCTGGAGCGAGCGGAACCCGGGCGGGCGGGCCCGGGACTCGTCCTCTCTCGGAACCCAGGTGAGCTCCTCGTCCTCCCCGGCGCCGATCCGGCCCCAGAGCCGGGCGAGCTCCGCTCCGTCGCAGATGATGATTCGGCGCCCCACCTGTCTTCCGAAACTCCGAGGCAGTCAGTGGCACGGTTGCGCGGGTCCCGCGCGTTGGAGCCGGCGCTTCGGTTGGAGATGCGCGGCGACTCGGCCCGCGGCAGCTTAGCGAAAAGGCCGCCACGGAGATGCGGGCGCCGGTGCACACCCTCCCGTGGGGCTCCGCGGCGCTTCTTCCGATCGCAAGTAGCGCTGCAAACGCGCGCGGGTGGACGCAAATCCGGCCGCACGGGTCTCCGAAGATTAAGGCGAAATCCCCACGGGTCCGGTTCGCCCCCTTCTGATCGCAGGCGGCCTAAGGGGCGTAGTCGACGAAGATTGGCGACGACCAGGCCCGCTGTTCGGTCTCGCTGAGGCAGTCGTCCTCGTAGTCGGTGCGGAAGTCTCCGAAGCAGGGGTGGACCTCGACGCAGGTGCCCTCGTCGTCGGACTCGCAGCGCAGGTTGGCGGCGTTGATGGCGGGGGCGGGGGCCTCGACGGCGCGGGCGTAGTAGAGGGTGTCGCGTCCGGCTTCGGCGAAGTCGGGATCCTCGAAGCGCACGCTGCAGCCCGCGGGGTCTCCGGGGCAGTCGAAGATCTTCCAGGGATCGTCGATCAGCTCGGCCACGTCCTCGCCCGGCTCTACCTGCGGGCGGATGCGGATCACCTCGATCCGCGTGATGGGACGGCGCGTGTCGGACGGGTGGTAGCACTCACTGCGACAGACGTGCTCGAGCCGCTCCGCTGTGAGCGCGCCGGTCGAGTAGTCGGGACACCCGGGCTTCTGCTCGAACGAGCCCACCGCGCGCACCTCGAAGGTCGGGTTCGCCGTGGTCGTGACCTCGCTGCCCATGGGCAGGCGCTGCTCGCCGCGGACGAGGTCGAACCAGAGGAGGATGCGCGGGCCGCTCGTGCCGTAGACCTCCCTGCGGTCCATGGCCTGCCAGATGGCGTCCCGGTCGCGGCCTTCCGAGTGCACCGCCACGAGGCCGCCCGTCAGGAAGAACGAGGCCTGGCGCTCGCCTTCGGTGAGCTGAAACGCGACCAGCGTCGTCGTCTCGGGGTCGAACGGCACCGAACGCGGCGCGGGCTCCTGATCTGGACGCGTCAGCAGCGGGACCTGCTGGTCCTCGGCGGGTCCGGTCGCCTCGGTCATCTCGCGACGATTCAGCTCCTTGAAGCCGGTGCCGGGCCGCGCTGTGTGGTTGTCGCTCGACGCCATGAAGCCCATGCGGAAGCGCTTCGGGTTGGCCGGGTCGTCGAAGTTCCGGATCGCCATTATGTACTGGGCCGAGCCGCCCGGGCGGTAGTTGAAGGCGGGCTGGAAGCAGTCGCGGCACTGCCCGGAATCCAGCCACTCCTCCATCTCTACGCCGGGCACGGTGAGGTGCCCCGCGGCGCCGGCTTCCGCTGCGAGCTGGCGGGCCTCGGCGGCGCGCGTTTCGCACTCGTCGGCGCCCAGGCCCGCCGCGCTGCAGCGCGCGCGGATGATCTCGCCCGCCCGCCAGCAGCTCGGCAGGTAGTCGTCCTCGGGTTCGGGGCAGCGCGCGCTGCCGTCGGCCGCAAAGTCCACGCCCCGCCAGTCGCGGTATTCCTCGGAGTTGCCGTGGCCGGAGTAGATCTCGATCAGGGTCTGGCGATCCGGGTCGTGGTGGGACTCGAGCTGTTTGTCCCAGGTGTTTCCCGGCGGCGTGTAGAACCCCCAGGTGGTGCCGTGGGGGATGACGATGGCCTCGTGGCCCCAGTCGTCGAGCTTCTCGAACAGCTCGGCGGGCGTGCGCGTGTATTCGACGCAGTCGCCGAGCTCGCGCACCGGGACACCGGTGGGGCACTCGCCGAACGCAGTGCGCTCCTGCGCGAAGCGCGCGAAGTCGTTGTAGCGCGCGTCGCCCCCGGCCACGGCCAGCAGGCCCAGCTGGAAGGGGCCCGGGAAGCTGCGGAAGGCCTGGCTCGCCCGCCCGATGGCGGCAATGGGCCGTGCGGGAATGCGCTCGTCATCGGTGTGGCGCAGGATCACGTTCTTGTGGCCGTAGTGATCCTCCGGCGTGGTTCCCACCTGGGTCCACTCCCAGCCCAGGAAGGCCACGACGTCCGGGTTCGCCGCGTCGCCTGCCACGGCGTTGCACTCGCGGATCGACTGGACCGTCTCCCGCCACTCGATCGGGGTGAAGCCCTCGGCGTGGTCGTTGATCGACCAGAAGTCGAGGCCCGAGCAGAAGCGGGCAAAGTCGCACGCGTCGGCCTGTGGGTGCGCGCCCTCGCCCTGTAGGAGCGGGAGGCTCAGCATGAACGCGTCGAAGGAGACGGTGGTGTGCACGTGGAGGTCGCCGAACAGGATCTGCTTGGGCTCGGTCACGCCCTGTTCGACGGAGAGCGCGACGGAGACCGCAACGGCGGCGGCGCGCTGGCGGGCGGCCCGTCCGCTCACGACCGCGTCTGGGATCGAGACCGGCGTGACCTCCCCGGGACCTTCGTGGTTCCCGAACCATCCCCGTCCGGTGGCGAAGATCGCCGCCACGCCGACCGCGACCGTGATGGCGACGACTCCGAAGATCGACTTCCACATGGACATGGGGCCGATCCTATCACCGGGACCGTCTCAAGAGCGGAACAGGTTCAGTCTCGGCCAGCCGGCGGGCCCGGAGCGTCGGGCGTCCCGCGGCGGGCGCGATTACGCCACGGTCGGCGGACGCGAGGCGCGGTAGGCGGCGAAGGCTCGCTCGACCAGGAGCCCGAGTCCCGCCAGCAGCATCAGCCCCTGGAACAATCCGCCCACGTAGGGGAGGCTGGCGAACAGGCCGACCAGGAGGAGCCCGACGAGGAGCTGGAGCCCGAAGCGGCTGGTGCTGTCGGACTCCGAGCGCATGACGGCGGAGCCGACCAGGGCGGCGATCACGATGGTGGCGACGAACAGGGTGGTCAGGTAGGTCCAGAAGCCGATGATGGCGATCGGGATGCCCACCAGGGTGATCGCCACCAGGGCGAGCGCGATCGGCGCCCCGAGCAGCGCCGCCAGTCCCAGGCCCAGCGCGCGGGCGAATGAGCCCGGGGTCTCGAGGCGAGAGGTGAAGACACCCGGCGCGAGGGCGTGGAGCCCGAGCCCGACCAGGAACATCGAGGTCAGGACGATGCCCAGATACCCGTAGTACTTGGCACGCAGCCAGTGGGGATCGCGATCGCCCAGCTCGTGCTTGTGGACACTCTCCCGAAGCTCGCCCCCGATGCTCGCGCCGTCGGAGATCTCGGCAGTGCGTCCCTTCGGCAGCTCGACGTGGGCGTCGCCTCCGACCGCGGCGCCGTCGAACAGCTCCACCCGGCGCGAGATCGCGTGCAGGTTGCGCCCCACCGACCCCCGGATCTCGACCCAGTCGCTGCCGGAGAAGACGTCCCGTCCCACGCTCCCGTCGATCAGCACACCGTCGGCAAAGGTGAGGAAGTCGCGGGCGATGCTCCCCTCCTTCTCCAGCTCGATCTGCTCGCCCGCGGCGTAGAGGTCTCCCTCCACCCGCCCCGTCACCCGGATCCGCTCGCTACCGGCGTGCACCGAGCCCATGACGACGCCGCCGAGATTCAGGCTTCGGGCGCCGGCGAACACGTTGCCCCGCACCTCGCCCTCAATGACCACGCGCTCGGCCATCACCACCAGGTCGCCGTTGAGGATGCCGTCGATGCGCACGGTCTTCGCGCTCACGATCAGGGTCTCGTCCAGCACCTCCCCTGCGGCGATGGTCACCCAATCCTCGTGCCAGCGGATGTCCACGGCCTCGCTCCGGGGCGCTGCGACCAGTCCCAGGACCAGGAGCCCCATCACCGCGGGCCCCGCGAAGCGACGGAAGAGCGCCGTGACCGCGAAGGTCAGCATCGCGGAGACGCTCGCCGTCGCGGCCACCGCGATGAGCAGCTCGAGGAGCTCGGGCGCCTGATTGCGGATCCAGAAGAGGAGGTCGAATGCCATCTCGTAAGCTCCGATCAGGTTCACCGGATTGAGCCAGCGGACCGAGGCGGGCAGCCGGGTTTCGATCAGCCATCCCGCGACCGTGGCCGCCAGGGCCAGGAGGGCGAGGGAGGGCAGCACACCGATCGCGAGACCGCGCGCCGGCGGTGCCGCCGCGACGCGGTGGACCGAAGCGGGCGCGCTTTCCTGGAGCGCGTCCCGCAGCGTGGAGCATTCGTCCCGAAGCGCCATGACCAGCGCGCGGCACTCGCGGCACTGCACCAGGTGGCTCTCGACCTCGCGAACCTGCGCGTCCTCGAGCTCACCGTCGACGTACACCGAGTAGACCGCTTCGGAGATGCAACTCATCGCTCGGTACTCCCGGGATCCGCCAGTCTCTGGCGCAGTCGTCGCTTGGCGCGGAAGAGCAGGGTCCCCACCTGTTCCCGGGTGACCCCCAGTACCTCGGCGATGGTCCGGTAGTCGAGCTCGCTGAAGTAGCGGAGCACCAGCGGCAGCCGGTAGCGGGCGTCCAGCCCGTCGATGGCGCCGAGCAGCACCGCTCGCTCCTCCGCCTGGAGCGCCTGCACGAGGGGCGACGGACCCGGGTGCGTGAGCTCCTCCGAGCGGAGCTCGCGCTCGTCGAAGAGCCGCGCCTCGGTGCTTCGCCGGCGCAGCAGGTCCACGCAGTAGTGAGCGGCGATCGACTGGAGCCACGGCCGCAGCGGACGCCCGGCGTCGAAGTCGCCCAGGGAACGCCGGGCGCGCAGGAAGACCTCGCTGGTCGCGTCCTCCGCGGCGGGGCCCGCACCCAGCATGCGCCGACATACGCGGACCACGTCCACCTGGAACCGGGCGAAGAGCTCCCCGTAGGCCTCGGAGTCGCCGGAGCGGGCGCGCTCGACCAGGGAGGGGATGGACTCGTCACTCAGGGTCCGGGTCTCCGCGGGCGCTCTCGGCGCGGCCGTAGCCGGCACCCGCCGGAAGCCTAGCCCGCCCCACGGGGTCAGGCGCATGGTCGCGTAGAGGTGCATTCGGGTCCTTCCCTTCCTTCTACGAGCCAGGCGGCGAAATCTTGCAGCCCGTACACTCCGGCTCTGTTGAGTGACGATCCCCCCGTCGTGGTCCCGATCGAGGAATCGATCGACCTGCACTCGTTCCACCCGCGCGAGATCGTCGAGGTCGTGGACGCCTATCTGGACGCCGCGCGGGAGGCGGGCTTCCGCGAGGTGCGGCTCATCCACGGCCGCGGCAAGGGCGTCCAGCGTGCGCGCGTGCGCGCGTTCCTGGAGGGCGACCCCCGCATCGAGCGCTTCGTCGAGGCGCCGCCGGGGCGGGGTGGCTGGGGCGCCACCATCGCCTGGCTGCGGTCCACGTCCTGACCCCAGTCGAGGTGCAGCGGGCGATGCAGCGGATCTTCGTCGGCGACGTGCAGGGCTGTGCGGACGAGCTCGAGGAGCTGATCGACCGCGCCGCCGGGGAGTTCGGCGACGACTTCGAGCTGTGGCTGGTAGGGGACCTGGTCAATCGCGGACCCGGGAGCCTGCGCGTGCTGCGCCGCGTTCGCGAGCTAGTGGAGCGGGGCCGCGCCCGCTGCGTTCTCGGCAACCACGACCTCCAGCTGGTTCGTATTGGTCTCGGGCTGGCAGAGCTCGGGCCCGACGACACCTACGGCGATGTTCTCGAAGCGCCTGAGGCACAGGACTGGCTCGACTGGCTGCGGAAATGCCCGCTCCTGGAGAGCGGGTTGCTCGAGGGCGAAGGGCCTGGCCGCGCCTTCGCCATGGTGCACGCGTCCGTTCATCCGGACTGGTCCCTCGAGGAGCTCGAGTCCCGCGCCCGCCGCATCGAGGCGCGTCTCCGCGCGCCGGAGGCCGACGCGGCGGCCTTCCTGTCGGGCGATCCGAGATCCGATCCAGATCTCGACGACCTCCTGCGCATGGTGCGCGGTCGCTCCGTCACGGCCGAGGGCGCGTGGTCCAGTCACCCCCCCGCGGAGCCCGAGGGTGCATGGCACGCGCACTGGAGCGTGCGGTCCCGCGACTACGGCGTCGTCTACGGCCACTGGGCCCGGCAGGGACTGCACGTGGCGCCGGGTCTGCGCGGGCTCGACACGGGCTGCGTCCATCACCAGCCCGGGCGCGAAGGCCGCCTCACCGCGTGGCTGCCCGGCTGGGACGGTGCGAGAGCCCCCGCCCCTGGGGCGGGGCGTTTCTCGCTTCCCGACGAGCGCTTCTGGCACGTTCTCGCCCACCGTATTTACTACACGCCGCGCGCAGAGGTGGGCGCGATTGACATCTCGCGCCAAATCGAAAAAAAACGCGACTTCGGTGGAAACTCCGATTGAACATCGCGCGCGTTGGGCGTACGTTGATCCTGTACGACGACGCGTCGCGAGAGAGGAGACCGAGGTCTCGTGCCCGCCGACCGATCGTCGCGTCGCAGGCGTCGTGCGTTGTTTGGCGTCGGTGGGAGCGAGGTGATCCGCTCGTCGAATCGAGGGTGTCCTTGACGCCGAAGTGAGCGCCACTGCCGCCCGCCATTCGACGCAGTGCATCGCGGCGGCGGAAGCCTTCCTGGACCCGGGAGCTTCCAAAAAAGAGCGCGGAGACAGAGGGGAGCCTCACCGAGTGCCGTGCCGGCGAGGCCAAAACCGGAGCGCCGAGCCGGTCTCGGGTCTTCCCAAGGGCTCATCGCCCGCACCATCGAGCGCGCCGTCGCGCGCGCCATGGGTGCACGAGGGCTGCTCCGCAGAGAGCCTCCGAGTGCTAGCCCCGTCGGAGGATCGGGAAGGCCCCGCCGCCTCGGTCGATCCCTCGCGAGCGTCCCCGCGCGCTCAGCGTCGCCGCCCTTCCCTCCGCACGCGCCGCAAGATCCGCTCGGCCAGGGCGCGCGCCTCGTCGTCCGGGTCCGCCGACGCGATCCGGTCGAGGGCCGCTACGACTTCGGGGTCGTCTGCGAAGCCCGATGTGTGTGGGAGCGCGGTCCTCCGGATCTCGGGGCTCTCGTGGTGGAGGGATCGCAGCACCGCGTCCCGCGCGTCGGGGCTTCGGGGGGCCCGGACCAGGGCCACGCTCAAGACCTCGGCCAGCGCGCTCTCCGCGTCGCCCGGCATGCGCGCCAGGAGCAGCGGCGCGCCCGACGGACTCAGCCCGGCGGCGAACGCCGAGGCGCTGCGCCGCGCCGTGTCGACGCTCGGATCGGTCGCGACCGCCACGCGCCCCTCGGCGAACGTCGCCGGCAGCGGCTGGAAGGGCGAGCTCGGATCGCGGAGTCCGCGCAGAGCCTCCTGGCGCAGACCCTCGGAGGGTCCGTCGATCCAGGTCTCGTAGATCGCGAGGAGCGCGTCGGCGCGTCCCGCGCTTCCCAACAGCGCGCGAACCGCCGAGCGCCAGGTGGGCCACTCCTCCGGTCCCTCGAGGCGGATGATCTCGCTCGACCGATCGACCAGGACGTAGGGCGAGCGCGCACCGCGCAGGAGGAGCAGCGCCGAGTCGCCCGGCGCCAGCTCGGGCGGCTTGGCGGGCGCGCGCTTGATCTCGAAGGTCACCGCCACCTCCCCGACCAGCGGCTGCGCGTCGCGCAACCGAACCCGTCCCAGCTCGACGGTCTCTACTACGGCGAGTGCGACGGCGTCCGCCTCCGCCATCCTCTCGAGGAGCGACCGCGGCGGCGGCGGAAGCCCGTGCCCGTACGACTGGCCCTGAGCATCGGGGGCCGAGGCGAGGGCGAGCGCTGCAAGGCCGACGCAGGCAAGCGAGACGGGGTAGGACACGGTCGGCCAGTATAGAAAGGTGCACACTCCCCGGATCGCTCGGGGGAAGCTCTCATCCCCGCGGGACCGCCCCCGCGACTTGCCCAACGAGCCGTGAGAGCGGTTAGAATGCTCCTTCCATGCCCGTAGTCCAGGTTCCGACGGCGTACCGGGGTCCGACGCGAGGCGAGGCCGAGATCCTCGTCTCCGGGTCGACCGTGCTCGCCTGCCTGGAGGCGGTGGAGGAGAAGTACCCGGGCTTTCTGCCCCAGGTGATCGACGCGGACGGTGCGGTGCAGCGCTTCGTGAAGCTCTTCCTCAACGGAGAGCAGCTGGGCGACGGCGCCCTCGACGCCGAGGTGGACGAGCACGACCGGGTCGAGGTTCTGGCGGCAATCGCCGGCGGCTGACCCGCCCGGCGCCCCCCGCCCCAACAGGTTTCGATCCAGCACACGCAGGCCGCTCGAGCGGGACTGCAAGGAGGAAGAAAAAATGGCCGGACCGGAGGGCGACCGCCTGATCCGCGTCGATATGACCAACCAGACCGTCAGCGAGGAGCCCTACCCCGACGAGTGGAAGCTCCTTGGCGGACGCGCGCTCTCCGCGAAGATCCTGCTGGCGGAGTGCGACCCCACCTGCGACCCGCTCGGGCCCGACAACGTGCTGGTGATGGCGCCCGGCGTGGTGTCCGGAACCATGGCGCCCACCTCCGGGCGCATTTCGATCGGCGGCAAGAGCCCGCTCACCGGCGGCATCAAGGAGGCCAACGCCGGCGGGAATCCGGGCCAGGACCTGATGAAGCTCGGCATCCGCGTCGTGGTGGTCACCGGCAAGCCGTCGGATCCCGAGAAGCGCTACGGGCTCGAGTTGACCACCGACGGCATGAAGGTGGTGGCGGCAGACGACTACAAGGGCATGTGGAACTACGCGTGCTGCGAGAAGCTCGCCGAGAACTACTCGAAGACGGCGTCCTTCATCACCATCGGCCCGGCCGGGGAGCTCCAGCTCACGGGCGCGTCGGTGGCGTGTACCGACCAGCAGAAGGAGCGGCGTCCGGCGCGGCACGCCGCCCGCGGCGGTCTTGGCGCCGTGATGGGGAGCAAGGGTCTCAAGTACGTGGCGGTCGATCCCGGCAGGGCCCGCGTGCGCCGGCCGGCGGACATGAAGGGCTTCTCCGCCAAGTGCAAGACCTACACGAAGGACTACCTCGCGGGACCGCAGATGTTCAAGACCGGTACCAGCTCGGTCGTGCCGGTGGCGAACATGCTCCACACTTTCCCGTACAAGAACCGCACCGAGGGCCAGTCGCCCGACGCCGATACCTTGGATGGGAAGAACATCAACGCGAGCTTCGAAGAGCGCGGCGGCGAGATGCACAACTGCATGACCGGCTGCATCGTGCAGTGCAGCAACATCGTCCACGACGCCGAGGGCAACTACAAGACGTCGGCCCTGGAGTTCGAGACGCTGACCCTGCTCGGTGCCAACTGCGCGGTGGCGAGCTGGGAGGACGTGGCGGATCTCGACCGGCTGTGCGACGAGGTGGGCCTCGACACCATCGAGACCGGCGCCGCCATCGCCATCCTGATGGACGCCGGCGAGATGGAGTGGGGCGACGCGGAGGCCATGAAGAAGCTCGTCCGGGAGATCGCCGAAGGCACCGAGCTCGGCGTGGCGGTCGGGAACGGCGCCGTTTCGGTTGGCGTGCGCACCGGCCACAAGCGAGTCCCGGTGGTGCGGGGGCAGGCGGTCCCGGCCTGGGATCCGCGTCCCCTGAAGGCCACGGGCATCAGCTACGCGATCGGGCCCATGGGCGCCGATCACACGGCGGGCCTGATCGTGAACCCGGGCATGCCGGCGGACCAGTGGGCCCAGGCCTCCCAGGAGGTGCAGCTCGTGAACGCGGTGTGTGACTCGTCGGGCTTCTGCCAGTTCCTGCAGCCCACCCTGGACGACATCCGCGAGTACTACGGCCTGCTCTACGGCGAGGAGGTGAGCCGCCAGCAGATCGCAGACCAGGGCTGGGAGTGCCTCCAGGACGAGTGGGAGTTCAACCGGCGCGCTGGCTTTACCGAGGCCGACGACGATATTCCGGCCTGCCTGCGAGAGGAGGGCGTGGGTCCCGACCACTCGATCGTGTTCGACGTGCCGCTGGACGTGATCCAGCAGGTGAAGACCCGCTTCGAGCTGCGCGACGAGCTCTTTGCCGCGAAGGCTTCTGGCTAATCGTCGCGTCGACGACGGCTGACAAAGCGGGCAGGGGGGCCGAGGCCTCCCTGCCCGTGGCTATTCTGGAGGGCGATGCGCGACGTACGCATGAAGGGCTTCGCCGAGCGGGCCGACGTGGAGGAGGTCGAGGCCTTCCTCGCCGAGGGCGCCGGCCCCCTGCCCGCCGAGTCCGTCGCGCTCCTGGACTGCGTGGGGCGTGTCCTGGCGCAGGACGTGCGCTCGCGCTTCGACGTGCCGGGCTTCGCGCGCTCGGCCATGGACGGCTACGCCGTGTGCGGCGCGGACACCTTCGGCGCGTCGGACTACGACCCCATCGCGCTCGAGCTCCGGGGCCAGGCGCTTCCCGGTCGCTCATTCGAGGGCCGGGTGGAGCGCGGGCAGGCCGTCCGCATCATGACCGGCGCGCCCCTCCCGGACGGCGCCGACGCCGTGGTCATGGCCGAGGTGTGCGCCGAGCAGGGCGGCAGCGTGTCGGTCCGCGAGCCGGTCGCACCGCGCCAGAACGTGGGCGCTGCGGGCGAGGACATCCGTGCCGGAGACGCGGTGCTGCGAGCGGCGCGGCGGCTCCGGCCGCAGGATGCGGGCCTGCTGGCCTCGATCGGCGTCGCCTCGGTGCAGTGCGTGCGCCGGCCCCGGGTGCGCCTGGTCGTCACGGGCGACGAGCTTCTGCCGGCGGGCCGCGAGCCCGAGGGTCCGCGCATCGTCGACAGCAACTCGGTGACACTGCGCGGCCTGGTCGCCCGGGACAGCGGCGTGTGCCTTCCCTTCGAGATCCTGCCGGACGATCCGGGACCCATCGCCGAGGCCATGAGCGACCCGGAGGCCGACGTCGTGCTGGTCTCGGGGGGAAGCTCCGTGGGCGTCGAGGATCACGCGCCGCGGCTCCTGTCCGAGCTCGGCAGCCTCGACTTCCACGGCGTGTCGATGCGTCCGTCCAGCCCGACCGGTGTGGGCCGCATCGGCGAACGGTTCGTGTTCCTCCTGCCCGGCAATCCGGTGAGCTGCCTGTGCGCCTACGAGTTCTTCGCCGGCCCCACCCTGAGGGCTCGGGGCGGCCGCTCGCGCCGCTGGCCTCACCGTCGGCGGCGCCTTCCGTTGGCGCGCAAGATCGCCTCCGCGGTCGGGCGCACCGACTACGTGCGGGTGGCGGTGGAGCGCGGCGCCGCGATTCCGCTGGCCACGTCCGGCGCGTCGATTCTGTCGTCGACGGTGCGCGCCGCCGGCTGCGTGATCGTCCCGCGCGCGCTCGAGGGTATGCCCGAGGGCACCGAGGTGGAGGTCCTCCTCTACGACGAGGAGGAGAGCGAGTGAAGCAGAGTCAGTTCCTGGAGGTGATCGACCGGGACGAGGCCGAGCAGCGCTGGCGCGCGGTCATCGACGCCGCGCCCCGGGGCGCCGAGACGATCCCCCTGGAAGACGCCCTCGGCCGGGTACTCGCCGAGGACGTTCGGGCGGAGGTCGACGTTCCGGGCTTCGACCGCTCGAATATGGACGGCTTCGCCGTGCGCGCCGAGGATACGTTCGGCGCGGCCGAGGAGGAGCCCGTCCGGCTCAGCGTGAACGACGAGACCATCCCCACCGGTGTGGCCCCCGAGCTCGAGGTGAAGCCCGGCACCGCGACGTCGATCGCCACCGGCGGCATGCTGCCCCGGGGTGCGGACGCCGTCGTCCCGGTGGAATTCACCGACCTCGAGGAGGCAGGCCCGGCCGGCGGGGCCCGGGTGCTGGTGCGGCGCCCGCGCACGCCCGGCGCCTCAGTCTCGTTCGCGGGCACGGACATGGGCCGTGGCGAGACGGTGCTCTTCGCGGGTGCGAAGCTGAGCTCCCGGGAGACCGGCGTGCTGGCGGCGATCGGGCGCGACCGGGTGGCGGTCGTGCGCAGGCCGCGGGTTGCCATCCTCTCCACCGGCGATGAGATCGTACAGCCCGGCGAAGCCATGCGGCCGGGCCTCGTCTACGACAGCAACGGGCGCATCCTGGCGGATGCCGTGCGCGAGATCGGCGGCGACGCCCGCTTCCTCGGCGCGTTCCGCGACGACGTGAACGCGCTGCGCACCTCCCTGCGCGGCGCCCTCGAGGACGCGGACCTGGTGCTCCTCTCGGGCGGCACCTCCAAGGGGGAAGGCGACCTGAACGCCCGGGTGGTGGGGGAGCTCGATCCCGGCGTGGTCGTGCACGGCGTCGCGCTCAAGCCGGGCAAACCGATCTGCCTGGCGGCGCACGGACGCCTGCCCGTCGTCGTCCTGCCCGGCTTCCCGACATCGGCGATCTTCACCTTCCACGAGTTCGTGGCCCCGGTGATCCGCTCGATGGCGGGGCTGGGGGAAGAGGCACGCGAGAGCGTGACCGCGCGACTCGCCCTCCAGACCGCCTCCGAGCGCGGGCGCCTCGAGTATCTGCTCGTCGGTCTCGTTCAGAATGAAGCGGGCCTGCTGGCCTACCCGATGGGCAAGGGCAGCGGTAGCGTCACTGCCTTCAGCCGGGCCGACGGCTTCGTGCGCATCGGCCGCAACACCGAGATCGTCGAGGCGGACGCCGAGGTCGAGGTGATCCGCATTGGCCGCGAGCTCGCCGTCCCGGACCTGGTGGTGATCGGCAGCCACTGCGCCGGGCTCGACGTCATCGCCAGCGCACTGGCGCGGCAGGGGCTGTCGGTGAAGCTCCTGGCGGTGGGGAGCCAGGGCGGGCTGGCCGCCGCGCGTCGCGGCGAGTGCGACCTCGCACCGATCCACCTGCTCGACCCCGAGACCGATCGCTACAACGAGCCCTTCCTCGACGCCGGCCTGCGCCTGCTGCCCGGCTACCGGCGCATGCAGGGCGTCGTGACCCGGGCCGACGAGACCCGAGACACCGAGGCCCTGTTGGCGGATCCCAGCCTGTGCATGGTCAACCGCAACCGCGGCGCGGGCACCCGGGTGCTGATCGACGAGCTCCTGGGCGAGCGCCGCCCGCCGGGCTTCGCCTACGAGCCGCGCTCGCATTTCGCAGTGGCGGCGGCGGTGGCGCAGAAGCGCGCCGACTGGGGTGTCGCCATCGAAACCGTGGCCGAGAGGGCGGGGCTGCGATTCCAGGGGCTCCGCCCGGAGAACTACGACTTTGCGGTTCCGAAGGCGCGCTGGGATCGCCCGGCCGTGAGAGCCCTGCGCCGTCTGCTCGAGCCGAATTCTCCTCTTCGAAAGGAGCTCGAGTCCCTCGGATTCACGCCGACGGAGTAGAATCCCAAAGGGGTGGTGCGCACAGGGGTCGCCGCTCATCGGAGCACGACTCGATCGGCCCAC
>JAPUKG010000287.1 GCA_027295775.1 Pseudomonadota bacterium | reverse complement strand
GTCCGCCTCGTACTCGTGCACGTGAAAGGGATTCTCGCGCTCGGACAGCAGCAGGTTGGGCGTGGTCAGGACGGCCGTGCCGCCCGGGCGCAGCACTCGTGCGATCGCGTCCAGGTAGGGACCCGGATCGGGCAGATGCTCGATCACCTGGAAGCTCAGCACCAGGTCGAAGCGCTCCGCGGCCAGGGGGATGCCGCCCAGATCGGAGCGGACATAGTGGAGGCGCTCGCCGCGATGGCTCGGATCCGGGGCGATGCGGTCGACGGCGACCACGTCGCGGGCGACGCCCGCCAGCCGGGCGCACCCGTAGCCGGTCCCGCAGCCGAGATCGAGGACCCTGGCGTCGGCGGCGAGACCTTCGGCAAAGGCATACGCCGCCAGATGACGGGCGAGGTCGGGCGTGTTGGTCGTGCAGGCGTTCGCCGGTAAAGGCGATCGGGCTCACGCCTCGGCCTCGGCTTCGGCCTCGCGGACGGCGACCATGGCCTCCCGCGCGTACTCGCGCGCGAAGGCGATGCCGAGCCCGACGCGCATGACCAGCAGCGCCGCCGAGAGCGTGAGGCTGCAGGCCAGCAGGGTCTCCGGATCCGACCAGTGCCGGAACAGGTACACGAACGCGACCTGGCCGGTCCCCAGGCCCGCGATCGCGATCGGAAGCGCCGCCACCAGCGCCACCGCCGCCATGTTGACGACCAGATCGCCGAGCGGAACGGGGATCCCGAAGGCCGCCATCGCCGCGACCCCCAGCGCCATGAAGAGCATCACGAACAGGAGCCGCAGCGCACCGACCTGCCAGAGCATGGCCGTCGATGCTTCGCGAACCGTGCGGAAGATCTCGAGCTCGCGCACCCACTCGAGCGGACCCACCGGCAGGCGCGTGCGCAGGAACGCAAAGCCGACCGTGAGCCCCACGGCCATGCCCACGGCCAGGCCCGCTCGCACCACCGGAGCGCGGGTCGCCAGGAGTCCGGCCCCGACCGCGGTCAGCACCAGCAGCAGTCCCAGGTCGAGGAACGCGATCAGCAGGACCGCCCCCGCCGCCTCCGAGAGCGCCATGCCGCCGCGGCGGCGGAGAAGGAAGGACAACCCAGCGGCACCGATGGCGTAGTGGAGGAGCGACAGCGGGTAGCTGGCCGCCTTGATGCGCGCACAGGTCCACACGTCGAGACCTCTGGCAGCGCCCCGAAACAGTCGATTCAGGGACAGGGCCTCGAGGACCAGGCTGCCCACCCCGTAGATCAGGATCGTGGGAAGCAGCAGGAGCGCGACCCGGCTGTCGACGCGCGCGACCGCCTCGCCGAAGTCGATCGTCGCGAACAGGAAGACCAGGGCGCCGACGGTCACGAGGACCGGCACCGAGAACCGGAGCCAGCGACGGGCGTTGCTCACCGCTCTCCCTTCAGCGTCCTTCGACCGGAGTCCATTCGATACCCGGGGGCTCGCTCTTCGAGAACACGAGGCCGTAGCTGAAGGTCGCAGTCGAGAACGCGGCGAGAACCGCAAGCGCGCTCCAGACCGCCACCGCGCGAACGACTCGGACGGAGCTCGTCCAGCGCGCGAGCGCCTCGCTGCCATAGTAGGCGAACGGAACGGCCAGACCCAGGAGGAAGCTCCCCTTCAACACCGCGAACCACGGGTTGCGCCAGGAGAAGGCGACGTAGCCCGCCAGCGTCAGTGCAACCAGGAACACGAGGATCGCGTCGGGTCCGCGACTCGACCGCCAGACTCGCCGGGCCCCGGCCGCCAGGCCCACGGCGAACGCCGCGGTGGGCACCAGGCCGAGGACGAGCATTGCTGTGCCCACCCGGGAGAGCGCGGCACCGCTCTGGGGCAGGAAATGGCGATGGCCGTCGAACCAGATCGTGACGTAGGTGCTGCCCCAGACCGAGCGCAGGAGATCGGGAGAGAGGAGCTGGGGATCCGTGAACGTCGCCAGGGGAAATCGGACGTAGTCGGCGAGCTCGCGATGGCCGGGGGGCATCGTGAACATGATCGCGTGGGCCTCGAGCCCGTACGGGTAGAGATATCCGTACCCGATCAGATTGCGGACGTAGAACCAGCCCCCGACGAGGGCGCCGGCTCCGCCCAGCCAGAGCACGGGAACCAGGGCCGAGCGCCAGCTCCCGCTGCGCGCTGCCTCGACAAGCAGGACGAGCACCGCGGCCAGCAGGACCAGCACGCCGGTCAGCTTGGTCAGGAGCGCCAGCCCGGCCAGCGCGCCGAGCAGCGCCAGGCGGCGCGCCGAGCGGGACTCCGAGCCGGTCTCCGAGCCAGGCTCCGAGCGACTGGGCGACTCGGGCCCGACGGTGTCCCACGCCATTCCGACGACAGCAATGGAGATCAGGGATGCACACAGGATCTCCTCGCTCAGCATGGCGCTCATGTACACGTGGACGGGCAGGAAGACCAGGAGCCCGGCGGCAATGAAGGCGCGGGGCGGGTTTCCCGGATCGGCCCGGCGCACCAACGCCACCGCGCTCGCGATTGCGAGCAGACCCACGACCGAGCTCACCACGCGCACGGCCCCGATGGTGATGGCACGGGGCGGCTCGCCGAGAAGCTCGCCCAGGCCGGCACCGAGCCAGTAGAAGAGCGGCGGGTGCGCCATCGCCCAGCCCGCGTCCGGCGCCGGCACGGTGAAGCCGCGCATCAACAGCGCGATGTACTGCCAGTGGAAGGCCGCGTCGTAGCCCATGTCGATCGGGTAGCGGAGCGCGTTGCCGAGCCGGATGGCCATGCCCAGGATCGCCAGGACGATGATGCCGACCGTCCAGCGATCGAGGCCCCGCCCGTTCATCCAGCTCTCCGGGTCTCGTCGATCGCCCCGGCCATGTCGTCGGCGGCATCGTCCCAGTCGAAACGCTTCGACCAGGCCAGCGCCTGCTTCGACATGCGTTGGGCGAGATCGTCGTCACGCAGCAGTCTCGCCATCCGCCCCGCGAAGGCCTCCGGGGTCGGCCGTTCGACCAGGAACCCGGTCTCCCCGTCGCGGACCGACTCGCACAGACCCGGCGCGTCGCGGGCCACCACCGGAACGCCCAGGCGGTTGCACTCGATCACCGTGATGCCCCAGCCCTCCTTGGGCGAGGCGCACACGGCGAGTCGGCACTCGGAGAGCCGCGCGTCGCGCTCCTCATCGCTCACGAAGCCTGTGAAGGTCACGCGCTCGCGCAGCCCGAGGTCGGAGGCCAGCTTCTCCAGGCTCGGCTGCGCGGTGCCCCGGCCGATCACCACCAGCTCCATGCGCGGAAATCGATCGCGGAGCAGCGCCGCCGCGCGCAGCATCAGGTCGATCCGCTTGTACGGCTCGAGACGCCCGACATACGCGATGCGGTGCGCCCGGGGCTTGTCCAGGTCGATCGCGAGCGGGCTCGGATCGCTCCCCGGATGACTGACCCGAACGTCACTGGCGGGAATGCCCCGGGCGACCAGGTCGTCGCGCGAGCTCTCCGAGATCGCGAGGAAGGGCCGGCCGCGGTAGACCCAGGGCACGAATCGCTCCGCCATCCACACGGTGGCGGCGATCGGGAAGGCGACCTGCTGGAAGGCGACCTCGCCGAACAGGTGGTGGCAGAGCGCCAGCACCGGCACCCGCGAGTAGACCGGCGAGTAGAAGGGCACCTTGTTCAAGCACTCGACCACGACGTCGTAGTGGCCAGCCTCGGTCTCCCGGGCGCAGCGGAAGGCCACCCTCGGGTAGTAGAAGGGAAGCCGGCCGATCCTGTGTACGTCCATGCCATCCAGGCGCTCGCGCGGCGGCACGTCGCCGAAGCGGCAGGCCAGCTGGGTGACCTCGTAGCCGCGCTCCGTCAGGCGGCGGAAGATCTCTGCGACGTGCACCTCGGCGCCTCCGGCCTTCGGGTGCAGGCGATCGCGTTCGTTGAGAACAAGGACGCGGCACGGATCGGGCATCGGGCTGTCTAGAGTCGGCCCAGCCAGCCGGCGATGCGCAGCCGCCAGACGGCCCAGAAGGCTTCGACGCCGATCCGGAGCGTCAGCTTGGACTCGCCCCGGGTGCGGTCCAGGAAGAAGAAGGGGAGCTCCAACAGCCGGGCGCCGTGCGCCACGAAGCGGCAGTTCAGCTCGATCTGGAAGGCGTATCCGTTCGACCGGGTCTTCTCGAAGCCGATCTCCGCCAGCATCGCCCGCCGAATGCAGCGGAAGCCACTGGTGGTGTCGGTGATGGCGAGCCCGGTGACCTTGCGGGCGTACCAGTTGGCGAAGTAGCTGATCAGGATGCGCTCGATGGGCCAGTTGACCACCGTGATGCCGTTCAGGTAGCGCGAGCCCGACACGACGTCGTGATCCTCGAGTGCGGCGATCATCTCTGGGAGCTTCTCCGGCGGATGGGAGAAGTCCGCGTCCATCTGGATGACGAAGTCCGCGCCGAGGTCCAGCGCACGGGAGATTCCCGCTCGGTAGGCCGGACCGAGACCCTGCTTGAGCGGGCGGTGCAGCACGTGAACCCGGCCGGTCGACTCGGCCAGGTCCTCCGCGACCTTGCCCGTTCCATCCGGAGACGAGTCGTCGACGACCAGGACCTCCAGGCGCGGATCCTGCTCGAGCACGCGGGGGACGAGCTCGGCGAGATTCTCCGACTCGTTGTAGGTCGGTATGACGACGATCCCGTGCTGCATGCCGTTCTCCGAGGGGCACCCATTCTAGCCCCTCGCCCGTCCTCTGGGGAAGCGCACCTGGCGACATTGCGCGCCCGTTGCCGGCGCGCTGCCCGGTCTCTGCACACGAGTGCCTACGGGGCCTCGCGGATCCGTTCGAAGAGGACGACGGGCTCGCCCTCACGCGCGCTGCGGAAGCGGTGCAGGCGCGGCTCCTCGCGGTTCTCGAAGCGCGTCTCGGGGATCGGGAGCTCGATCCGCCGATAGCGGGCCGGGTCGACGAATGCCTCGAGCTGGTCCCGCACGCGACCGTCGCGCTCGCGTGCCACCACGAAGCGGCGCAGGATGATCCAGTCGGCATCGGCCGCGGGCGCCAGGTCCTCACCCGTAAGCCCACCCATGACACGCATCGGCGTATAGAATTTCAGGGGCAGATCGCCGTAGCTGATGGCCACGAGATCGTCGGGATCGCCGTGGGCATTCAGGTACTCCACGATGCCCTCGACCGGACCCCGGAAGTCGCCGGCCAGCTCGCCCAGGTAGTCGACGAACGGGCTCCGGGCGACGACGAAGGCCAGGAGCGCGGCCGCTACCGCGGGATGGACACTGGCCAGGATGCGCCCGACGAGCAGCGCGACCACGGGCAGGAGCGGCGCCAGGTAGCGGAAGAAGGGACCGGGGCTGGCGAGCGCCAGGGCGGTTAGGGGAACGGCCAGGGCGAGGAGCAGGAGGGAGAGCGGCCTCGCGATCGAGGGGTCCAACAGGCGATCCCGGCCGCCGCTACGCCAGGCCAGTGCCGCCGTCACGGCCGCCGCGATCCAGAGGGCGGGCGGCAGGACATGCCGGCCCAGCTTGGCCGCGAAGGTCACCCCGCGATCCCACGACGGCGCCAGCGCGAAGGCCGAGTCGCCGTACACGCGGCCGTACTCCATGCCCCCCGCCAGCCAAACGATCCAAGGCGCGCAGAAGACCAGCGCCACACCGGTCCAGGCGAGCAGGGGCCGCAGCCGGTCGCGGTGCCAGTAGAGCGCGTGGGCAAAGGCCGCGGCCAGCGCCGCGGCGGCGTACAGATAGTGCGTGTGGAAGAGCAGCACCGCGGCTGCCGCGAAGACCGCGCCGCCCCCACGGCGCCGCTGGGCCAGCGCCCAGTACCCCCACAGGACCAGCGCGCTGAAGAGCGCCGCCAGGCTGTACCAGCGACACTGGCGCACGAGGATCAGGAACGGGACCGAGGTGGCGAGTGCGGCCGCCGCCCAGAGCCCGTCCCGACGGTCCGGCCAGAGCGCGCGACCGAGTCCGTAGGTGGCGGCCACCGCGCCAATGCCGGCCAGGGCGAAGGGCAGCCGCGCGACCGCGGTGCTCTCTCCGAGCAGACCGAAGAAGACCGCCAGCAGGTAGAAGGGCAGCCAGGTGTGCCAGCGCCACACCCCGCTCTCGCCGTACTCGGCGCCGAGCTCCTGGGAGAAGTGGTTGCGCCCATCGTGGCCCATGGGCACGCCGTGGGTGAGAACGGTGCGGCTGACCAGGGCGGTCTGCGCCTCGTCCTGCCAGAGGACGCCGTCGCCCAGGTCCCACAGGATGAGCTGCGACGCCAGCGCGACGATCGCGATCGGCGGCGCCCACGACCGCCACGTCACGGCGCGAAGTCCCGGCGGCGGTAGATCTCGAGGGAGGCTCCCGGCGGCTCGCCCCGTCTCGCGATCTCCGCCCCCTCGTAGTAGCGGGTCCCGTCCGCCGCGATGTCGACCACCAGGGCCAGCTCGTACCCGTCGAGGTACGCCTCCAGCCAGCCGAGCAGGATCCGGGCCGCGTGCACACGGCGAGGCCCCCAGGAGCCCGGCACCCGCACCCACACGAGGTAGGCGGGATCGCTCGCCTCGATCTCCCCGATCATCTGGCGCTGCATGGGCTCCGCGTAGCGGTGGTCCTCGCCCAGCGCGTAGGTGTAGATGAATCCGGTGGCCGCGCGGCGGTCGGCATAGAAGTAGATCTGCGGCTCGGAGCCGATCACGACTACGCGGTCCTCGGGCCGCGTGTGCTCGGCCAGATACTCGGCCACGCGCAGCGACTCTGGAAACGGGTTCAGCCCATAGAGCAGGCGGGCCACCTGGACCGGCGAATGGCGAAACAGGTAGCCCCGCTGCTGGTAGGCCGTGTGCGCGATGGGAACGATCACGAGCGCCGCGACGACGGCCGCGCGCGTGCGCGGCGACGCCAGCCGCTCGGCAAACGCAGCCACCGCCACCCCGAAGAGGAGCGCCACGGCCGGCAGCAGCAGGACGAAGTAGTGAGGCCGGAGGTACAGGCCCGGGAGCACCGCCAGCACGGAGAAGCCCGTGAGGAGCCCCAGGAAGAGCCGATGCGGTCGGGCCGCGCGGCTCCACACCAGGGCGCTGAGCCCGACGGCGGCGAGCAGCCAGAGCGCCCACGCCGGGCGCACCACCCGCAGCGACCTCGTCCCGATCCGCTCCAGCCAGTCCGCCGGGGCGACGGGAAGCTGACCCGTGTACGCATAGGCGTAGTGAACGGTCCAGAGCCAGAACGTCTCGAACGAGCCGGCCCACCAGAGCGCGACACCCGTCATGAGGGCGGGCACCGCGACCGCCGTGGCGAAGACGGCACAGCGCCGAGGCGCGCCGTCCCCGCGGCTGCGCACGGCCAGGAAGACCAGGCCGGCGGCGGCGAAGGCCGCGCCGTGCTGCTTCATCAGGATGGCGCACCCGAACAGAAGGCCCGAACCCACGAGCGGCGCGAGTCTCGGGGTCTCCGCGGCGCGCAGGAGGAGCAGGAGCCCGCCCGTCGCGAACAGCACGACGAAGTGCTCCGCGTTGGCGAAGACGCCCTGGACCGACGCCCCCAGCGAGAGCGCGGCGAAGCCGGCCGCCGCGGCGATCCCGGCCGAGTCTCCGTAGAGACGGCGACCGAGCAGGAAGATCACGGCGATGGTGATCGCGTTCACGACGAGCAGCCCGAGATGCACGCCGCGCGCCGAAGGCCGCCAGCACGGCGGCGTATGCTACAACCGTGCCCGGAGGCTTCATGCTGTAGACGTGCTCGTACGGGGGGACACCGCGGAGGATCAGCTGAGCGGCGTAGGCGTACTCTCCCTCGTCGCGCTCGAGGGGCACGTCGAGGAGGCGCCAGCGCGCACCCGCAGCGAGCACCAGGACGAGCGCCAGCGCGGCCCCGATCAGAACGCGGGAACGGACCATCACTCTCCCGGGCCGTGGACTGCCGACGCGCGAGTCTACCATCCCCTCGGCACCCGGGTCGCTCTGCGATGGCGACGGCGAACGACGCGCCCGTAGCACCGGCGGCCGAGCGAACGGGAGGTTCCCTGGCGGTCCGCGCCCTCGCCGCCGCGCTCCTGCTCGCGACCGCGTGCCTGGTGCTGCTCGATGCAGTGACGCCGCGCCGGCTCGCCACCATCGACGAGGGCCAGTGGCTCTTCTTCGCCCGCGCGCTGATGGACGGCGGCGTCCTCTACCGCGACGTCTGGTACCAGTTTGGCCCGCTGCTGCTGTACCCCCTGGTCGGCGCCTTCTCGGTGTTCGGCGAGACCCTGGCCGTGGCCCGCGCGGTCTTCTGGGCGATGAACGCGCTCGGGCTGCTGTGCGGCGGATTCGCCCTCGCTGCGTTGACGCGCTCGCTCGGGTGGACGGCGCTGGGGGTCTTCCTGCTCGAGTGCAACGCGCTGATCTGTCGCGCCATCAACGTGAACCCGACCTTCCTGATGCGCCAGTGCCTGCCCCTCCTCGCCCTGGCCCTGGCCGCCTGGAGCTGGCGCGCGGCGCGACCGGCGCTCCTCTGGTGGGCCGGCGGCGCCGCCGGACTGGCGGTGCTGTCCAGCCAGGAGACCGGACTCTTCACCGGGGCGGCCCTGGTCGCCGCCGCTCTCCTCGAAGATTCGCGGCGGGGGGACGGCTGGCGCTGGCCCGGACTCGCGCCGGCCAGGCCCCTCGTCCTGGGCGCGGCGGTGCCCCTGCTCGCGTGGTGCGCCTTCGCCCTGGCGAGCGGCGGCCTCGGCTCCTACCTCACGGTGAGCTTCCTCGACACCCTGGTCATGGTGAGCGGGTCCCAGCACCAGCCCCTGGCCGATTGGGGATCGCTGCTCGGCAGCGACGTCCCCCCCGAGCGCGTGTTCCGCGGGCGCGCCCAGTGGGTGCTGACCTACTTCCCCTGGGCCGTCATCGCCGCCGGCGCGTGGGTCTGGCGCGCCCGCGGGCGTGCAGGCGACGCGATCGACCGCGGCTTCACCGCCCTCCTCCTGTGCGCCCTCCTCTTCTGGACCGTCAACCTGGGCCGCGCCGACCGGGCGCACGCCGCCTTCGCGGCGGGTCCCGCCATCGTGCTGGGCGTCGTGCTGTTGGCACAGGCCCGGCGGCGCCGGGAGTGGATCCTGGCCGGGGTGAGCGCACTCGCGCTCGCGGGGATGTGGGCATCCAGCCTGGACCGCGTGGCCGCGTTCGATTCCGACGAGGCGTTCTCAGCGGACTTCCCCCGGTCCGGCGGCGCGGGGATTCGCGTGCGCCA
>JAPUKG010000286.1 GCA_027295775.1 Pseudomonadota bacterium | reverse complement strand
CCCTCGAGCGACGAGTCGCTCCGGAACGTCGAGAGCGGCACGATCCTCGCGACGGTGATCGGCTTCATGCGCGAACGGCGACTCGTCCTGCAGAATCTGGACGCCACGGTGATCGCAGAGGCGCCCCGGCTGGCTTCCCACCAGGCGAAGATGCGTGCGAACCTGGCGGGACTGCTCGAGGCGCCCGAGGAGCGCGTCAATCTCAAGGTCACGAGCACCGACCGCATGGGAGCATTGGGACGCGGCGAAGGGATCGCCGCCCTGGTGGTCGTCCTGTTGGATGAGGAGTGAGCGCCGGCGTGAAGCCGATCCAGCTGTACAACACCCGTACCCGCAAGGAGGAGACCTTCGTCCCGCTGGAGGAGGGCGTGGTGCGCATGTACACCTGCGGGCCCACCGTCTACGGCCCCCAGCACATCGGGAACCTCCGCTCCCAGCTCTTCCCGGACCTCTTGAAGCGCTTCTTCCTGTCCGAGGGCTTCGAAGTCCGCCATGTCGTCAACGTCACCGACGTGGGCCACCTCGAGGACGATTCCGATCGCGGCGAGGACAAGATGGAGGCCGCGGCCCGGGAGTCGGGCGAGCGCGCCGAGGTCATCGCCGCCCGCTGGACGGAGCACTGGCGCGCGAACCGGGAGGCGGTGAACTGCCTGCCGCCCGACGTCGTGTGCAAGGCGTCGGAGCACATCCCCCAGCAGATCGAGCTCGCCCTCGAGCTCGAGCGGAAGGGGCACACCTACCGGCTGCCAGACGGGATCTACTTCGATATTTCGACCTTCCCCGCCTACGCCGACCTGGCCCAGCTCGATCTGGCGGGTCAGGTGGACGGGCGCCGCATCGAGGAGGTGGAGGGCAAGCGCAACCCCGCCGACTTCGCGATCTGGAAGTTCGCGCCGGCCGGCGTGCGCCGTCAGCAGGAGTGGGACTCGCCCTGGGGTCGGGGCTTTCCGGGCTGGCACCTCGAGTGCACGGCGATGAGCAGCCTCTACCTGGGCGCGCCGTTCGACATCCACACGGCCGGCATCGATCTGGCGACCGTGCATCACAGCAACGAGCTGGCCCAGGCCGAGTGCGCCTGGGACGTTCATCCCTGGGTGAACTTCTGGATGCACAACGAGTTCCTGGACTTCGGCGGCGCCAAGATGTCGAAGTCCCTGCGCAACGTGCTGACGCTCAACGATCTGGCCGACTCCGGGTTCGAGCCGCTCGCGTTCCGCTACTTCTTCCTGAACGCCCACTACCGCCAGCAGCAGACCTTCACCGAGGAGGCCCTGGCGGGCGCGGCCCGGGGCTACCGGCGTCTGCTGGCGGCGGCCGTAGAGCTGCGCGAGGCGCCCGGCGAGTCCGATCCCGAGCGCGCGGCCCCGTACCGCTCGCGCTTCCGGGACGCCCTGGCCGAGGACCTGAACGCGCCGCGAGCGCTGGCCGTGGCGTGGGAGGTCGCGCGCAGCGAGGCGCTCTCCCCGGCCGACCGTCGCGATCTGCTGCTCGGCTTCGATGGGGTGCTCGGGCTCTCGCTGGACACGGCCGTTCCCGCGCCGGTGCCCCGGGAGAGCGACCCGCGCATCGACGCGCTGGTGGCCGAGCGAGAGGCGGCCCGGCGCAGCAAGGACTGGGCCACCGCCGACCGCATCCGCGACGAGCTCACCGCGGAGGGCATCGTCATCGAGGACACGACGGACGGGGCTCGTTGGAGGCGCGAGTGAGCTCCTTCAAGATCGTCTCGGAGTTCGAGCCGAGGGGCGACCAGCCCCGGGCGATCGAGCAGCTCGTGCTGGGCCTGCAGCAGGGAGAGAAGCACCAGACCCTGCTCGGCGTGACGGGCAGTGGCAAGACCTTCAGCGTGGCCTGCGTGGTGGAGGCCGTGGATCGGCCAACCCTGGTGATGTCGCCCAACAAGACCCTGGCGGCCCAGCTCTACGGCGAGTTCAAGCAGCTCTTTCCCGAGAACGCAGTCGAGTACTTCGTCTCCTACTACGACTACTACCAGCCCGAGGCCTACATCCCCGCCAGCGACACGTACATTGAGAAGGACTCCTCGATCAATGAGGAGATCGACAAGCTGCGCCACTCCACGACCCACTCGCTGCTGACTCGCCGCGACGTGCTGGTCGTGGCGAGCGTGTCGTGCATCTACGGACTGGGAGCGCCCGAGAACTATGGCTCCATGCATGCCTACTTCGAGCCGGGCATGCACATCAGCCGCGACGACCTGCTGCGCAAGCTCGTGGACATGCTCTACGAGCGCAACGACATGGACTTCCACCGCGGCACCTTCCGCGTGCGTGGCGACGTGGTGGAGGTCTTCCCCCAATATGAGGCCGAGCGGGCCATCCGGATCGAGCTGTTCGGCGACGAGATCGAGGCCATCTCCGAGATCGATCCGCTGCGAGGCGTGGTGGTGGCGCGGCCCAAGCGGGCGATGCTGCACCCGGCCAGCCACTATGTGGCCGGCGAGGAACGCATCCGCCAGGCCATCCTCGGGATCCGCGAGGAGCTGGGCGAACGCCTCGAGCACTTCCGCGCGGAGAAGAAGCTGCTCGAGGCCCAGCGGCTCGAGCAGCGCACCATGTACGACCTCGAGATGCTCGAGCAGATGGGCTTCTGCCACGGCGTCGAGAACTACTCGCGCTGGCTGGACGGGCGCAGCGAGGGCCAGACTCCGTACACGCTCTACGACTACCTGCCCGACGACACCCTGGTGGTAATGGACGAGAGCCACGTGGGCGTGCCCCAGGTGGGTGGCATGTACCGGGGAGACCGGGCGCGCAAGGAGACCCTGGTCGAGTACGGCTGGCGGCTGCCCTCGGCGCTCGACAACAGGCCGCTCCGCTTCGACGAGTGGGAGGCGCGGGTCGGCCAGGCGATCTACGTGTCCGCCACGCCGGCGGCGTACGAGCTCGAGAAGTGCGCGGGCGTGGTGGTGGAGCAAATCATCCGGCCCACGGGCCTGGTCGATCCGGCGGTCGAGGTCCGCCCGGCCAGCGGGCAGGTCGACGACCTGCTGGAGCAGATCCGACGGCGCGTGGAGGCGAACGAGCGTGTCCTGGTCACGACCCTGACCAAGCGCATGGCCGAGGAGCTGACCGAGTACTACGGCGAGCTGGGCGTGAAGGTTCGCTACCTGCACAGCGACATCCAGACCATCGAGCGCACGGAGATCATCCGCGAGCTCCGGGAGGGCGCCTTCGACGTGCTCGTGGGCATCAACCTGCTGCGCGAGGGACTCGATATTCCCGAGGTATCCCTGGTCGCGATCCTCGACGCGGACAAGGAGGGCTTCCTGCGCTCGACCCGGTCGCTGATCCAGACGATCGGCCGGGCGGCCCGGAACGTGAACGGCGCCGTGATCCTCTACGCCGACCGGGAGAC
>JAPUKG010000285.1 GCA_027295775.1 Pseudomonadota bacterium | reverse complement strand
CGAGGACGGCTCCGTCCTCTATGCCGGCAAGGCCGTGAACATCCGCCGCCGGCTGCAGGGCTACCGCAATGCCACGCGGCGCGTGGTCCACCGCAAGATGCGGACCCTGGTGCGCGAGGCGAGCTCGCTGGAGGTCCGCCTGCAGCCCACGGAGCGCGCCGCGCTGCTCGTGGAGAACGAGCTGATCCGCTCGCTGCGGCCGCCCTACAACGTGGACGGCGCCTACGCCTTCCTCTACCCCGCCATCGGAACGGCCGTCGTCGGGCACCAGTCCTTCCTGTGCTTCACGACCCGGGTCGGAGCGTTCGCCGGTCTGGGACTCCGCTGGTACGGAACGTTCCGCTCGCGGCACCGGACCCGGGACGCCTTCGACGCCCTGGTGGCGCTGCTGGACTTGATCGGCCATCAGGAGCCCCGCTCCCGAATGCCCGCGCTGCCGCGGGTGCGGGGCAGCCGGGTCGTCGGCTTCCGGCAGATCGAGAGGTGGATGCCCAGGGTCCAGCGCCTGCTCGCGGGGGAGTCCCCGCGCGTGCTGAGGGATCTCTCAGCGAGGCTGCTGGAGAAGCCCGGCGCCCGCCGCGACGCAGCCCAGGTGGGCGAGGACCTGCGCCGCCTGGACGCGTTCTTCGAGAGCGACGCGCGCAAGTTGCGCGAGGTCCTGCGCGCAGCCGGTCGCCGGGGCCGCTTCGTCGCTCAGGACGAGCGCGACGCGCTCTTCATCGCCCACGCACCAGACCGCGCAGGATGATCTCGACGATGGCGTCGGCGGTCGCCTTCGCCGGGGCCACCGCGACCTCCGCCACCTCGGGCCGCGCGAACTCGCGGCCCAGGCCGCCCAGCACGTGAGCGAGCGAAGCGGTGTCGACCGGGGAGATGTCGCCCTCGGCGATTGCCCGATCGAGCAGGCTCTGGGTCACGGCGATCACATAGCCCTCGTGCGCGTCGAGCAGGCGCCCCGCGCCCGGGATGTCGACGAGTGCGCGTGAGTAGGCGACCGTCGTCGGCTGCACGGCTTCGTTCGCGGCCTGCAGGTAGGCGCGCAGCGCGTCGAGTGGAGCCATCGACGCGTGCAGCGGCTCGATCGCCGCGCGGCCGATGCGGCGCAGCCGGCGGTCGACCACGGTGAGCACCAGCTCCTCCTTGCTCGGCGAGATCCCGTACAGGGTGCGGAGCGAGCAGTTCATCTGACCCGCGATCTCGGCCATGGTCAGCTCGGCCAGCCCCTCTGCGGCGAGCTGCTCCTCCAACGCGTCCAGCACCTCGCGTTGCCGCGCGGTGAGGCGACGCTCGGTCTCGGGCGCGAGCACCGGCTTCGGGGCGCGGACGCCCGGGAAGCGCAGGCGCTGTCGTCCGTCTTCGGGCTCCGCCGAGCTCAAGGGAGCAGCGCCTCCGGGAGGTCCACCACCCGCGCGCGCAGCCACTCGCCCAGGCTCTTCGCCTGGGGGTCTTGCCGCGTCGACGCAGCGACGCCTTCCTCGAGGAGCCCGTGGATCACGAAGTTGAGCGAGCGGATGGCCGGCAGGCGGTGCCGGTCGACGACCAGCGGCGCGATCTCGGGCAGGAGCTCGCGCAGGCGCTCCACGGTGAGGAATCCGTCCAGCCAGGCCCAGGCCTCGTCGCCGCGCGCGAAGACGCCCAGGTTGGCGTTGCCGCCCTTGTCCCCCGAGCGCGATCCGAAGACCGCGCCGAGCGGGGCACGCACCGTGGCACCGCCCGGCGCGCTCGCCGCGGGGCCCGGAGCGGGCTCGACCGAGACGTCGCCGGGCGGGATCGCCGAGGAGACCTCGTGGCTCTCGCCGCCGAGGAGGACGACCTCCTGTGGGACGACGTCGGCTGGGACGCAGGCCGGCTCGTAGACGCCGAAGGGCCGGCCCCCGCCGGGCCCGCCGCCCACGCCGAAGAAGCCGGGGATGCTGGCGAGCGCGAGCTCGATCACCGCGTTCGAGAACGCGCGCCCCACCTTCTTTTCGTCCGAATCCTTCGCGCTGATGCGCAGGATCGCCACGGCCTGCTCGTTGGTCTCGGGGTCCGGCCTGTCGTTGCGCAACAGCCGGGTGGTCACCTGGGCGAAGTCCTTTGGCTGGTAGGGGCAGGCCTTCCAGAAGCTCTCCTCGACCAGCGCCGCCTTCGCCTCGATGTCGAGCCCGGTGAGGCAGATGCTCATGTCGTTGCGGAAGCCGCCGGTCCGGTTGATGCAGACCTTGAGGGTGGGCGGGGGCGGCTCGCCCTTGACGCCGTGCATGCGCACCCGGTCCGGGCCCACCTGCTCGAGCTGGATGGTGTCGAAGCGGGTGGTGACGTCCGGACCGAAGTACTGGGGCCCGCCGATCTCGTAGAGGAGCTGCGAGGTGACGGTGCCGATCGAGACCTCGCCGCCGGTGCCGTCGTGCTTGCCGACCACCGAGGAGCCGTCTTCGGCCACCTCGGCCCAGGGGAAGCCGACGCGGCTCATGCCCGGGACCTCGGTGAAGAAGGAGTAGTTGCCGCCAGTGGCCTGGGTGCCGCACTCGATCACGTGCCCCGCCGCCACCGCCCCGGCGAGCGGGTTCCAGTCGGTGCGGCTCCAGCCGTGGTGCCAGGCCGCGGGCCCGCACACGATGGCGGCGTCGGTCGTGCGCCCCGTGATGACGATGTCCGCTCCCTGCTCCAGCGCGTCGACGATGCCCCAGCAGCCGAGGTACGCGTTCGCGGTGAGGAATGCCGACGCGTCCTTGATGGGCTCGCCGGTCTCGAAGTGGGTGAGCTGGTCCGAGGCGATCAGCTCGCTCATGCGCGGCACGAGGTCGTCGCCGCGCACGTAGGCGATGGTCGGGTGCAGCCCCAGCTTCTGCGCCACCTCGGCCACGGCCTCGGCGCAGCCGTCCGGATCGAGCCCGCCCGCGTTCGAGACGACTTTGATGCCTCGGTCGAGGCAGGTGCCCATGACCTGTTCCATCTGGGTGACCCACGTGCGCGCGTAGCCGCCGCCGGGCCGCTTCGCGCGCGTGCGCGCCAGGATCAGCATGGTGAGCTCGGCCAGCCAGTCGCCGGTGAGGACGTCGATCGGCCCGCCTTCCACCATCTCCCGCGCGGCCGACAGACGGTCGCCGAAGAAGCCCGAGCAATTCGCGATCCGGATCGGGTCGGTCATCAGGACTCTCCCTTCTGTTCCCCACCTTCGCTGGGCTCCACGACCAGCAGCAGCGTGCCGCTCTCCACCTGCTCGCCCAGGGCGACGCGCACCTCGGTGACGACGCCGTCCTCGGCGGCGGTCATGGGGTGTTCCATCTTCATCGCCTCGAGGATCAACAGGGTCTCGCCCGCCTTCACCGCGTCGCCCACCTGGA